>NZ_JAPCJD010000017.1:0-71512 GCF_027707845.1 Aeromonas sp. QDB14
CAGGCAGCCTGTCAAGGTATTCGAAGAGTACTGTCAGGCGGCATAGGCGAGTGTCGCACTTCGAAGTTGAATTCGCGGACTGGTGTTAAATTAAATGAAAAACAACATAAAAAATGCCGCCCTCGGGCGGCATTTCTGTATCAGAGATAACAGGCTAACTTACCAGCCGGTCACTTCACGCAGGGCCTTGCCGATATCGGCCAAGGAGCGCACGGTTTTCACGCCGGCATCTTCCAGGGCGGCAAATTTCTCGGCCGCGGTGCCTTTACCACCGGCGATGATGGCGCCCGCATGACCCATGCGCTTGCCAGCCGGGGCGGTGACGCCCGCGATGTAGGAGACCACCGGCTTGGTGACGTGGGCCTTGATGTAGGCCGCCGCGTCTTCCTCGGCGTTGCCGCCGATCTCGCCGATCATCACGATGGCTTCGGTCTGCGGGTCATTCTGGAACATCTCCAGAATGTCGATGAAGTTGGAGCCCGGGATGGGGTCGCCACCGATACCGACGCAGGTGGACTGGCCGAAGCCCTCGTCCGTGGTCTGCTTGACCGCTTCGTAGGTCAGGGTGCCGGAGCGGGAGACGATGCCCACCTTGCCCGGCTTGTGGATGTGGCCCGGCATGATGCCAATCTTGCACTCACTCGGGGTGATGACACCCGGGCAGTTGGGGCCGATCATCCGCACGCCGGTTTCCTGCAGCTTCACCTTGACGTCCAGCATGTCCAGGGTCGGGATGCCTTCGGTGATGGTGACGATGAGCTTGATGCCGGCATCGATGGCTTCCAGGATGGCGTCCTTGCAGAACGGCGCCGGCACATAGATGACGGAGGCGGTGGCGCCGGTGGCTTCCACGGCGTCACGGACGGTGTTGAACACCGGCAGGCCCAGGTGGGTGGTGCCGCCCTTGCCCGGGGAGACGCCGCCGACCATCTGGGTACCGTAGGCAATGGCCTGTTCGGAGTGGAAGGTACCCTGACCGCCGGTAAAGCCCTGGCAGATCACCTTGGTGTCTTTGTTGATCAGAACGCTCATTATTTGGCCTCCGCTGCTTTTACCACTTGCTGAGCTGCGTCAGTCAGACTCGTTGCGGCGATGATATTGAGGCCGCTGTCGGCCAGTTTACGGGCACCCAGTTCGGCGTTGTTGCCTTCCAGACGCACCACCACGGGCACTTTCACACCCACTTCCTTGACGGCGCCGATGATGCCTTCCGCGATCATGTCGCAGCGCACGATGCCGCCAAAGATGTTGACCAGCACGGCTTGTACCTTGCTGTCGGAGAGGATGATCTTGAAGGCCTCGGTCACGCGCTCCTTGGTGGCGCCGCCGCCGACGTCCAGGAAGTTGGCAGGGGAACCGCCGTGCAGGTTGACGATGTCCATGGTACCCATGGCCAGGCCGGCGCCGTTGACCATGCAGCCGATGTTGCCATCGAGCGCCACATAGTTCAGCTCCCACTGGGCGGCGTGCGCTTCGCGGGGGTCATCCTGGGACGGATCGTGCATCTCGCGCAGCTTGGGCTGGCGATACAGGGCGTTGGCGTCGATGTTGATCTTGCCGTCCAGGCAGTGCAGGTTGCCCTTGTCGGTGATGACCAGGGGGTTGATTTCCAGCAGGGCGAAGTCGCAGTCCAGGAACATCTGGCCCAGGCCCATGAAGATCTTGGTGAACTGCTTGATCTGATCGCCGACCAGACCCAGCTTGAAGGCCAGCTCGCGGGCCTGATAAGGCTGCGGGCCTACCAGGGGATCGATGGCAGCCTTGTGAATGAGTTCCGGGGTTTCGTGGGCGACTTTCTCAATCTCCACGCCACCTTCGGTGGAAGCCATGAAGACCACGCGGCGAGAGCCACGGTCGACCACGGCGCCCAGGTACAGTTCCTTGGCGATGTCGGTGCAGGACTCCACCAGGATCTTGGTAACCGGCTGACCGTTGGCGTCAGTCTGATAGGTCACCAGATTCTTGCCGAGCCAGTTCTGGGCGAAGGCGCGGATCTCGTCCTTGCTCTTGGCCAGCTTGACGCCGCCCGCCTTGCCGCGGCCACCGGCGTGGACCTGGCACTTGACGACCCAGGTGTTGCCGCCAATCTTGTCGGCCGCTTCGGCCGCTTCCTGTGGGGTGGCACAGGCATAACCTTCGGAGACCGGCAGGCCATACTCGGCAAACAGCTGTTTTGCCTGATATTCATGCAGATTCATAGATGCTCTATCCGTGTTGTAGGTATTTCCGTCCGGGGCTCGTGTTTCTCAATCCCCTGTGAATGGGGGCCTGGGCGGCCCCTCGTTATCTTTCAGTCACGCTTGCTCAGACATCCAGCAGCAGACGAGTCGGGTCTTCCAGCAGCTCCTTGATGGAGACCAGGAAGCCCACGGACTCGCGGCCGTCGATGATGCGGTGATCGTAGGAGAGCGCCAGGTACATCATCGGCAGGATCTCGACCTTGCCGTCGACGGCCATGGGGCGGTCCTGGATCTTGTGCATGCCCAGAATGGCGCTCTGGGGCGGGTTGATGATGGGGGTGGACATCAGGGAGCCGAACACGCCACCGTTGGTGATGGTGAAGTTGCCACCAGTCAGTTCATCCACGGTCAGCTTGCCGTCACGGCCCTTGCCCGCCAGATCCTTGATGGCCTTCTCGATGTCCGCCAGGCTCATGTTGTCGCAGTCACGCAGCACCGGGGTCACCAGACCACGGGGGGTGGAGACGGCGATGCTGACGTCGAAGTAGTTGTGGTAGACGATGTCGTCACCATCCAGCGCGGCGTTCACTTCCGGGTAGCGCTTGAGGGATTCGACCACGGCCTTCACATAGAAGGACATGAAGCCGAGCTTGATGCCGTGCTTCTTCTCGAAGATCTCGCCGTACTGCTTGCGCAGCTTCATGATGGGCGCCATGTTGATCTCGTTGAAAGTGGTCAGCATGGCGGTGGTGTTCTTGGCCTCCAGCAGACGCTCGGCGATGCGCTTGCGCAGACGGGTCATGGGCACACGCTTCTCGGTGCGACCGGCCAGCGGCGCGACCGGTGCGGCAGCCACGGGAGCGGCAGCAGTCGGCGCAGCCACCGGAGCCTTGCCCAGATTCTTGATGAAGGCTTCCACGTCTTCCTTGGTGACACGACCACCCTTGCCGGTGCCGGTCAGCTTGGCGACGTCGATGTCGTGCTCGGCCACCATGCGGCGCACGGAAGGGCTCAGGCCATCGGCAGCGTCATCGGCCACGGCTTCCACCGGCTTCTCGCTGGTCGCTTCACCGGCAACGGGGGCCGGCTTGAGCATGGCGATCAGCTGGCGGGAGAGCACGGTTGCCCCTTCGCTCTGCAGGATGTCGCCCAGTACGCCGGCTTCCGGCGCGGGCACTTCCAGCACGACTTTATCGGTTTCGATGTCAACCAGCACTTCGTCACGGGCAACCAGATCACCCGGTTTCTTGTGCCAGGTCGCGATGGTGGCATCCGCCACTGATTCCGGCAGGTCCGGTACCTTGATCTCGATAGTCATGTAATCAGTTCCTTGTTACTTCTTGGCCAGCAGGCTTGTTCCAGGTCAGAGAGGGTCCCGACACGGGCCCTCTCATCCACAACTCGTTATTCCAGGGTAAGGGCGTCTTCCACCAGGGCTTTTTGCTGCTTGGCGTGGACGGACATGTAACCGACGGCCGGTGAGGCCGACGCCGGGCGACCGGCATAACGCAGACGGGCATGGCTTGGCAGCACGCTGTCGTAGTGATGACGGGTGCTGTACCAGGCGCCCTGGTTCTGCGGCTCTTCCTGACACCAGACGAAGTCGGTGACATGGCTGTAATCGGCCAGGATGGCGCGCACTTCCTCTTCCGGGAAGGGGTAGAGCTGCTCGATCCGTACCAGGGCCACGTCCTGCTGCTCGGCCTTGCGACGGGCATCGAGCAGGTCGTAGTAGACCTTGCCGGAGCAGAAGACCACGCGCTTGACGCCTTTGGGATCCAGCGCATCGATTTCGCCGATGGCGTTCTGGAAGGTGCCCTCTGCCAGCTCTTCGAGCTTGCTCACCGCCAGCGGGTGGCGCAGCAGGGATTTGGGCGTCATCACGATGAGCGGACGGCGCATGGGGCGCACTACCTGGCGACGCAGCATGTGGAACACCTGCGCCGGGGTGGAGGGCACGCACACCTGCATGTTGTGCTGGGCGCACATCTGCAGGTAACGCTCCAGACGGGCGGAAGAGTGCTCCGGGCCCTGACCCTCGTAACCGTGGGGCAGCAGCATGGTCAGGCCACACATCCGGCCCCACTTCTGCTCGCCGGAGGAGAGGAACTGATCCACCACCACCTGGGCGCAGTTGGCGAAGTCACCGAACTGGGCTTCCCAGATGGTGAGACCGGCCGGCTCCGCGCTGGCGTAGCCATACTCGAACGCCAGGACCGCGTTCTCGGTCAGCACGGAGTCGTACACCTCGAACGGGCCCTGCTCGTCATGCAGGTTGCACAGCGGAGTGTAGGTGCTGGCATCGGTCTGACTGTGCAGCACGGCGTGGCGATGGAAGAAGGTACCGCGGCCGGAGTCTTCCCCGGTAAAGCGAATGCGGGATCCCTTGTCCACCAGGGTGGCGTAGGCCAGAGTCTCGGCGAAGCCCCAGTCCACCAGCTTCTCACCGGCGGCCATCAAGCGACGGTCTTCGTAGATCTTCTCGACCTGACGTTGCAGCACATGGGTCGCCGGGTACTGGCTGATGCGCTCACCCAGGGCCTTCAGATGATCCATGGGCACAGTGCTGTCATAGGCCATGGCCCAGTCGTGACCCAGATACGGCGTCCAGTCCACGGAGTGCAGCTCCATGGGGCGCCACTCCTTGCTCACCCGCTCGCCCCGATCCAGGGTGTCGCGATAGTCGTTGACTAGCGTGGTGGCCAGCTCCGGCGCGATGGCTCCTTCGGCGATCAGCTGATCGGCGTAGATCTTGCGCGGGGTCGAGTGCTGCTTGATCTTCTGGTACATCAGGGGCTGGGTCGCGCTCGGCTCGTCAGCCTCGTTGTGGCCGTGACGACGGTAGCAGACCAGCTCGATCACCACGTCGCGCTTGAAGGTGTTGCGGTAATCCAGGGCAATCTGGGTCACCAGCACCACGGCTTCCGGGTCATCCCCGTTGACGTGCAGCACAGGGGCCTGCACCGCCTTGGCGATGTCGGTGCAATATTCGGTGGAGCGCAGGTCACGGATATAGGAGGTGGTGAAGCCCACCTGGTTGTTGATGACGATGCGCACCGTGCCGCCCACGCCATAGGCACGGGTCTGGGACATGTTGAAGGTCTCGGCAACGACCCCCTGCCCCGCGATGGCGGAGTCACCGTGGATGGTGATGGGCAGGACGCTGGAGCCGTCCTTGTCACCGCGACGGTCCATACGGGCACGCACGGAGCCGATGACCACGGGGTTGACGATCTCGAGGTGAGACGGGTTGAAGGCGAGCGCCAGGTGGACGTTGCCGCCCGGGGTGGCGAAGTCGGAGGAGAAGCCCATGTGGTACTTCACGTCCCCTGTGCCCCAAGATTCGCCGTGCTTGCCGGCAAACTCGTCGAACAGGTCCTGGGCGCGCTTGCCCAGCACGTTGATGAGCACGTTGAGGCGACCACGGTGGGCCATGCCGATGACGGCTTCCTTGCAACCCTGCTCACCGGCGCGGCGAATAAGCTCTTTGAGCATGGGCACCATGGCATCGCCCCCTTCCAGGGAGAAACGCTTGGCCCCCGGGAACTTGGCACCCAGGTATTTTTCCAGCCCTTCGGCGGCGGTCAGGCTCTCGAGGAAGCGGGTCTTCTCTTCGAGGGTATAGTTGCCCTTCCCTTCGATGGATTCCAGCCTGTCTTGCAGCCAGCGCTTCTCCTCGGTGGAGGTGAGGTGCATGTAGTCGGCGCCGATGCTGCCGCAATAGGTCTTCTTGAGCGAGGCATACAGATCGGAGAGCACCATGGTCTCGCGACCGATGGCGTAGGAGCCCACATTGAAGGTGGCCTCCATGTCTGCACCTTGCAGGTTGTGGAAGGCCGGATCCAGCTCGGCGACCGGCTCGCGCTGCCACAGACCCAGGGGGTCCAGGTTGGCGTTCTGGTGACCGCGGAAGCGGAAGGCGTTGATCAGTTGCAGTACGCGAACCTGTTTGGCATCCACCTGGGGATCGGAGACGGGAGCGCTGTAACGGGAGGAGTCCTTGGCCAGGCGGCGGAAATAGTCGCGAACCTGGGAGTGGGGTTGTTCTACTGCATGTCCGTTGACCTGGGGCAGCGACTGGAACAGGCTGCGCCATTCGTCGGCAACGGAGTCGGGGTTTTCCAGGAAGGATTCGTACAAATCCTCAATGTAGCTTGCATTCGCACCAGCCAGGTGAGATGACTCCAACCAGGCCTTCATCACGCCGTTATGCATTTCTATCCCTTGTACATCTTGTTCGCTGCACTGCAGCTTGTAGGGTCATAGCCATCCCGGGGCGGGATGGCTATCCAGAGGTCGGGCCCGGCGCAAGGCGCCCTGGCCCCGATACTACACGGCCCGGTTGAGCAACATCGACTTGATCTGACCGATGGCCTTGGTCGGGTTCAAGCCCTTGGGACAGACGTTCACGCAGTTCATGATGCCGTGGCAGCGGAACACGCTGAAGGCGTCATCCAGGTTGCCCAGTCGCTCACTGGCCGCAGTATCGCGGCTGTCCGCCAGCCAGCGATAGGCGGCGAGCAGGCCGGCCGGACCGATGAACTTGTCCGGGTTCCACCAGAAGGAGGGGCAAGAGGTGGAGCAGCAGGCACAGAGTATGCACTCGTACAGGCCATCCAGCTTGGCGCGCTCTTCGGGGGATTGCAGGTGCTCACGCACGGGCGGCAGTTTTTCGTCGTTGATGAGGAAGGGTTTGACCTTCTCCCACTGGGTGTAGAACTGGGTCATGTCGATCACCAGATCCCGGATCACCGGCAGACCGGGCAAGGGCCGAATGACGACCTTGCTGCCCTTCTTCAAGAGATCGGAGAGCGGCGTGATGCAGGCCAGACCGTTCTTGCCATTCATGTTGAGACCGTCAGATCCACATACCCCTTCGCGGCAGGAGCGGCGGAAGGCGAGCGTGGGATCCAGCTCCTTGAGCTGGATCAGTGCGTCGAGCACCATCATGTCGGAACCTTCAGGAATATCAAGACGATAATCCTTCATATACGGGACGTTATCAACGTCCGGATTGTATCTGTAGACAGAGAATGTGACGTTCATTGTGCTTGGCTCCGCAATCAGTAAGTCCGGACCTTGGGCGGGAACGCCTCACGGGTCTTGGGTGACATGTTGACAGCGCGACGGGTCATGGACTCGGTGTCCGGATGATAGAGGCTGTGGCACAGCCAGCTCTCATCGTCACGCTCCGGGAAGTCGAAGCGGCTGTGGGCGCCACGACTCTCGGTACGGAAGTTCGCCGCCACCGCGGTGGCATAGGCGGTCTCCATCAGGTTGTCCAGCTCCAGGCACTCGATGCGCTGGGTATTGAACTCCTTGGAGGTGTCGTCCAGACGGGCGTTCTTGAGACGCTCGCGGATGAGTTTCAGCTCGGCCAGCCCTTCTGCCATGGCATCCCCTTCCCGGAACACGGAGAAGTTGTTCTGCATGCAGCGCTGCAGATCCTTGCGGATCTGGGCCGGGTCTTCCCCGTCACGGTTGTTTTCCCAGCGGTTGAAGCGCTCCAGCGCCTTGGCGATGTCGGCGTCGGTGGCTTCCACACCGTGCTCCATCGAACCAAGGGTCTCCACCAGGTGCATGCCGGCAGCACGACCGAACACCACCAGATCCAGCAGGGAGTTGCCACCTAAACGGTTGGCACCGTGCACGGAGACGCAGGCGATCTCGCCCACCGCGAACAGACCGACCACCGGCACGTCGTTGCCATCCTTGTCCTGGGTCAGGCACTGGCCGTTCACGCTGGTCGGCACGCCGCCCATCATGTAGTGGCAGGTCGGGATGATGGGGATGGGCTCTTTGACCGGATCCACGTGGGCGAAGGTGCGAGAGAGCTCGCAGATGCCCGGCAGACGGGATTCCAGCACCTCTTTGCCGAGGTGATCCAGCTTGAGCTTGATGTGCGGGCCCCAGGGACCGTCGCAGCCACGGCCTTCGCGGATCTCGATCATGATGGAACGGGCCACCACGTCGCGACCGGCCAGGTCCTTGGCGTTCGGCGCATAACGCTCCATGAAGCGCTCGCCGTCCTTGTTCAGCAGGTAGCCGCCTTCACCGCGGCAACCTTCGGTCACCAGTACCCCTGCCCCGGCGATGCCGGTCGGGTGGAACTGCCAGAACTCCATGTCCTGCACGCCGACCCCGGCACGCAGCGCCATGCCGACGCCGTCACCGGTGTTGATGTGTGCGTTGGTGGTGGACTGGTAGATGCGACCGGCGCCGCCAGTGGCGAGCACGGTGGCCTTGGCCTTGAAGTAGACGACTTCACCGCTCTCCATGTCGATGGCGGTACAGCCAACGATATGACCATCCTGGTTCTTCACCAGATCCAGGGCATACCACTCGGAGAAGACGGTGGTCTTGTTCTTGACGTTTTGTTGATACAGGGTGTGCAGCAGGGCGTGACCGGTGCGGTCGGCTGCCGCCGCGGTGCGGGCAGCCTGCTCGCCGCCGAAGTTCTTGGACTGACCGCCGAACGGACGCTGGTAGACGGTACCGTTATCAAAGCGGGAGAAAGGCAAGCCCATGTTCTCCAGCTCATAGATGGCCTCGGGGCCGGTCTTGCACATGTATTCGATGGCTTCCTGATCACCGATGTAATCGGAGCCCTTGACGGTGTCATACATGTGCCACTGCCAGTTGTCGTCGTGGGCATTGCCCAAGGCGACCGTGATCCCGCCCTGGGCGGAGACCGTGTGGGAACGGGTCGGGAAAACCTTGGATAACAGGGCGCAGCTCTTGCCGGACTGGGCAATCTGCAGCGCGGCGCGCATACCGGCGCCACCGGCACCGATCACGACCGCATCAAATTCACGAGTTGGAATAGTCACCTTACACACCCCACAGCACGACGAAACCCGTCATCACATAGACAAACAGCACCACCACCAGCACAAACTGCAGCGCACCGCGCAGTCCGACCGGCTTGATATAGTCGGTCAGCACCTGCCACAGACCGATCCAGGCGTGGATCAAGACGCATACGAGTGTCAGCAGGGTGAAGACCTTGGTGAAGGTGTTGGAGAAGAAGCCGGTCCACACCTCGTAGGTGATGTCGTTGAACGCGACAAAGCCAACCAGATAGAGGACGTAGCACGTCATGATGAGGGCGGTGGCGCGGATCAGGATGTAATCATGAACACCGCTGCGCCCGAAAGTTGCAGAATTGGTTACCATACCAGTACCCCCGCCAATACCGCCAAAACCGCGGTGATCACGAAGGCCACACGGGCACTCTGATTACCGGATTCCAGCTCTTCCCAATAGCCCATGTCCATGACCAGGTGCCGCAGACCGCCCACGATGTGGTAAGCCAGCGCGGTCAGGATCCCCCACAGCACGAACTTGACCAGGAAGTTGTCCATGATGGCAACGACCGATTCAAATCCTTCGGGAGAGGCGAGTGAAGTACCAAGCATCCACAGCAAGATGGCCAATGCCACAAAGGTGATGACCCCTGAGACACGATGCAAGATGGAAGCGATGGCGGTGACAGGAAAGCTGATCGTCTGTAGGTCGAGGTTTACAGGTCTCTGTTTGTTTTTCACGGCTTTGCCCACTCAGCTCCATTGAGCACGTTAGTTATTGTTTTCACACGCTTTGAGGGCGAGGAGTGGCATTTGTTAGGTTTTTGTTACCAAAACAACTCAGGAAAGCCAAAAATAACATTTTCGATATCACATCTGGCTTTGCGAAAGCGTTTCAAACACCGACGACCATCACCCACGTGGCGCAGTATATCGGCGGCCTTAACCAATGACAATCAAATAGCTACACAGAAAATCCAAAACCGTAAACCAGATCTCACAACAGCTTTAACAAGTCATTAATGATCATCCAGCAAAATTGACAAAGACATGGTTCTCTGGTTCAAATAAGGCGCTCCAGCCGCCGTGGTACGGGTAAGAACCTTTGCCAGCGTCATAACAGTCGTAATAAAGTAGGGCTGGAACCAAATTATAAAAGAGCAAAGGAGACGTGCTATGGCTGATAAGATAGCCACCCTACATCTGCCCGGAAAAGAGCCGGTTGAATTGCCGATCCTCTCCGGTACCGTTGGACCCGATGTGATCGATGTCAGAAAGCTGGGCACGCAAGGATATTTCACCTTCGACCCCGGCTTCATGGCCACCGGTTCTTGCAAATCTTCCATCACCTACATCGATGGCGACCAGGGTGTCTTGCTGCACCGCGGTTACCCCATCGCCCAGTTGGCCACCCAGGCCAGCTACCTCGAAGTCTGCTACATCCTGCTGTACGGCGAGGCCCCCACCAAGACCCAATATGCGGAATTTGAACGTCTGGTCACCCGCCACACCATGGTGCACGAGCAGATCGCCTTCTTCTTCCGCGGCTTCCGCCGCGACGCCCACCCCATGGCCGTCATGTGCGGCGTGGTCAGCGCACTGTCCGCCTTCTATCATGACGCCCTTGACATCAACAACGAGGAGCATCGCGAGATCTGTGCCTTCCGTCTGCTCTCCAAGATGCCGACCCTGGCCGCCATGTGTTACAAGTACTCCATCGGCCAGCCCTTCATGCAGCCGCGCAACGCCCTCTCCTATGCAGGCAACTTCCTGCACATGATGTTTGGCGTGCCGACCGAAGAATACAAGGTCAACCCCATCGTCGAGCGCGCCATGGACCGCATCTTCACCCTGCATGCGGACCATGAGCAAAACGCCTCCACCTCCACCGTGCGTCTGGCCGGTTCTTCCGGTGCCAACCCGTTTGCCTGTATCGCTGCGGGGATCGCCTCCCTGTGGGGCCCGGCCCACGGTGGTGCCAACGAAGCCTGCCTCAAGATGCTCGAAGAGATTGGCTCCGTGGATCGCATTCCCGAGTACATCGGCCGCGCCAAGGACAAGAACGATCCGTTCCGTCTGATGGGCTTCGGTCACCGGGTCTACAAGAACCACGATCCCCGTGCCACCGTGATGCGCGAAACCTGTCACGAGGTGCTTACTGAGCTGCAGATCAAGGATCCGCTGCTGGACGTGGCCATGGAGCTGGAACGCATCGCGCTGTCCGACCCCTACTTCATCGAGAAGAAGCTCTACCCGAACGTGGACTTCTACTCCGGCATCATCATGAAGGCCATCGGTATCCCCATGTCCATGTTCACCGTGATCTTCGCCATCTCCCGTACCATCGGCTGGATTGCCCACTGGAACGAGATGCACTCAGACCCGGATCAGAAGATCGGCCGTCCCCGTCAGCTCTACACCGGTCAGCCCCTGCGCGAGTTCGTGCCCCTCGACCAGCGCTGAGCCCGATCTGTCATGGTTTGTTACAAAGGCGGTCATTGACCGCCTTTTCTTTTGCAGGTTTAATCGCGCCCTTTTACGCCAAGGACACTCATCATGAAATCTCCCCTGCTCCTCAGCTCCGCCCTCCTGCTCAGCGCCTGCCAGAGCGCCCCGACCACCGAAACCCTCTATATCCAGGACAAGCTGGCAGACTGCGTCGGTGTCGCCCCCATGAAGTGCATGCAGGTGCGCAGTCAGCCGGGCGAGAGCTGGAGTCTCTTCTATCAGCAGATCGAAGGCTTCACCTTTGAACCGGGCTTTCGCTATCAACTCGAAGTGAGCAAGGAGCAACTTGCCGATGTGCCGGCCGATGCCCCTTCCTTGCGCTACCAGCTGATCAAGATCGTGAGCAAGGAGCCGGTTCGCTGACGAGTCGCTGACAGGTGACCCGGTTTCGTTTGTGTGCTCTCTGGGGTATGCTGTCACCCCTTTTTGCCACGGTTTGAGTACGGACCCGACCCGCATCATGATCACCATCCGCACCATCCGCACGCCAGACTGGCCCGCCATCATGGCCATCCAGCACGAGTGTTATCACCAGTTCGAACCCGAGCCCCTCGAGGTGATGCAGAACAAAACCGAGCTGGCCCCCGCCTCCTGCTGGGTGGCCGAGCGTCAGGGCAAAGTGCTGGGTTACCTGCTCTGCCACCCCTGGCGTGCCCACCAGCCCCCGCCCCTCTCGGTGCCGATGAAGGCGCTGGCCGGCCACGACGAGTTCTATCTGCACGATCTCGCTGTCTCGAGCAAGGCACGCGGCCTGGGTGTCGGACAGCGACTGCTGGCAAGGGCGCTCGCTTTCGCGAGCCATGCAGGATATCGCCATGCAGGCCTGGTGGCGGTTCAGGATGCCCCCGCCTTCTGGCGCAAGCAGGGGTTTGTGCCCGCCGACACCGGCAAATCGCTGGTGGAGTATGGTGACGGGGCAGTCTATATGCGGTTGCCCCTGGCTGACAGCGGTCCCAAACCGGGAACCATCAGCAGAATTCAATAAAAAGAGTTCAATAAAAAAGGCGCCTTTCGGCGCCTTTTTCTATTTCGCGTTGCGCTCCCCACAGGGAGATCAAGCCTTGAACTTGCTGAACACCAGAGAGGCGTTGGTACCGCCAAAGCCGAAGCTGTTGGACATGACGGTATTGAGATCCGCCGCTTCGTATTCACGCACGATGGGCAGGCCCACGGCTTTCTCGTCCAGGTTCTCGATGTTGATGCTGGGGGCGATGAAGCCGTGTTCCATCATCAGCAGGGAGTAGACGGCCTCGTGCACGCCGGCGGCGCCCAGGGCATGGCCGGTCATCGCCTTGGTGGCGGAGAGCTTGGGTGCATTGCTGCCAAACAGGGTCTGAATGGCTTCCAGCTCCTTGGTGTCACCAACCGGAGTAGAGGTACCGTGAGTGTTGATGTAGTCCACCTTGCCGACACCCTGCATCGCCATCTTCATGCAACGCACGGCGCCTTCACCACTCGGGGCCACCATGTCGTAGCCGTCGGAGGTCGCACCGTAACCGGTGATTTCGGCGTAGATGTGGGCACCACGGGCCAGGGCGTGTTCCAGCTCCTCGACCACCAGTATGCCGCCACCACCGGAGATGACGAAGCCGTCGCGGTCCGCATCATAGGTGCGGGACGCTTTTTCCGGGTTGTCGTTGTACTTGGTGGAGAGCGCACCCATGGCGTCGAACTGGATGGTGGAAGACCAGTCCAGCTCCTCGCCGCCACCGGCAAAGATGATGTCCTGCTTGCCAAGCTGGATCAGTTCCAAGGCGTGACCGATGCAGTGGGCAGAGGTCGCACAGGCGGAGCTGATGGTGTAGTTGACACCTTTTATCTTGAACGGGGTGGCAAGACAGGCGGAGGTGGTGGAGGACATAGTACGCGGCACCATGTAGGGACCCACCCGCTTGACGCCCTTTTCACGGGCGATATCGGCAGATTCGGAGGTGTTCTTGCCGGAGGCGCCGCCGGAACCGGTCACGATGCCGGTACGCTCGTTGGAGACCATCTCTTCCGGCAGGCCGGCATCTTCGATGGCCTGCTGCATGGAGAGGTAGGCGTAGGCCGCGGCGTCACCCATGAAACGCATGACTTTACGGTCGATCAGTTCAGACGGATCGAGTTTGATGTTACCCCAGACACGGCTGCGCAGGTTGTACTGCTCGAACTGCTCGGAATAGGTGATGCCGGATTTACCTGCTTTCAGGGAGGCCAGCACCTCTTCCTTGTTGTTGCCGATACTGGAGATGACGCCGATACCGGTGATCACTGCTCTTCTCATTAATTCATCTCGTCTGGAAAAACTGGCACCGAGTCTACCCGCTTTCGGCTGCCAAACTGGTCTGCTTTCACGTAGAATGCCCGCGATTTTGTGACGCGAGCCGAGGAAAACGTGAGTCAAACATCCTTACATCATGCCCGATTGGACTGGAACGAAGCGGGAACTCCAGTCTCCAGTGAGTTCGGGGATGTGTACTTTTCCAATGATAACGGTCTAAGTGAAACCCGCTACGTCTTTTTGCAGCAAAATCGACTGCCAGAGCGATTTTCGCATCACGATAGTGACAGTTTCGTGATTGGTGAAACAGGTTTCGGTACAGGACTTAACTTTCTGGCCACAATGGCCGTCTTTCTGGAACAGGCCCCCCTGTCCGGCAACGGATCCCGGCTGCACTTCATCAGCGTCGAGAAATACCCCCTTACCCAGGCCGATCTGCGCAAGGCCCTGGCCGCCTGGCCCGAGCTCGCCCCCTTGAGCCAGCCTCTCATCGACCAGTGGCCGTTGCCGGTCTCCGGCTGCCATCGCCTGCTCTTTGCCGATGGCCGCATCCGCCTCGATCTCTGGTTTGGCGACATCAAGGAGATGCTGCCTCACGTGCCCCATCCGGCAACCGGTCTGGTGGACGCTTGGTATCTGGACGGTTTCTCCCCTGCCAAGAACCCAGAGATGTGGACCCAGGAGCTCTTCGACAATCTCGCTCGCCTCGCCCGCCCCGATGCCACCCTCTCGACCTTTACCTGCGCCGGTTTCGTGCGACGGGGGCTGATTGCCGCCGGCTTTGCCATGAAGAAGGTGAAGGGCCATGGCAGCAAGCGGGAGATGCTGGCGGGTGTTCGGGAAGGCAAAGTGCCGCAGCAGAGCATCGCCCCCTGGTATGCCCGCCCCGCAGGGCGGGAGGGAGAGGTGCTCATCATCGGTGGCGGCATCGCTTCCGCCATGACGGCGCTCTCTCTGGTGGAGCGGGGTCGGCACGTCACCTTGCTGTGCGAAAATGGCGAACCGGCCAGCGGTGCCTCCGGCAATCGACAAGGAGCCCTCTACCCCCTGCTCAACGGCGAGCACGATGCCCTGTCGCGCTTCTATTCGCTGGCCTTTGGCTTTGCCAGAAACCGGCTGCTGGCCCTGGCAAAGCACCACCCCGTCGCCTTCTCGCTGTGTGGCGTCACCCAACTCGGCTACGACGACAAATCCGCCGCCAAGCTTGCCAAGATGAGCCAGGGCCCCTTCCCCCCCGAGCTGATGCACCCACTCTCGGCAGCGGAGGTTGAGCAGGTGGTCGGCCTGCCCTGCGATGCGGATGGTGTGAGCTATCCCCTGGGGGGCTGGCTCTGTCCGGCGGATCTCACCCGCGCCGCCATCAGGGAGGCGCAGGCCAGCAGGCGGCTGGAAGTGGTGTTCAATGCCGCTGTAACCCGCATTGCCGAAGAGGACGGTGGCTGGCACCTGGAGAGCCGGGATGGCCGCCAGTGGCACGCCCCCAATCTGGTGGTGGCGGCCGGGCATCAGTTGCCAACCCTTCTCCCCTTTGCCGAGCTTCCCCTCTATCCGGTGCGCGGCCAGGTGAGCCATGTGCCGACCACGGCGAGCTTGAGCCAGCTCAAGACCGTGCTCTGCTACGATGGCTACCTCACCCCGGCCCACAACGGTGCGCACTGTATCGGGGCCAGCTATGGCCGCAACCAGACCGACCTTGCCTACCGCGCCGACGAGCAGGACCAGAACAGGGCGCGGCTGCAAGCCTGTGTGCCCCAGCAGCGCTGGCCCGCCGAGGTGGATGTGAGCGGCGCTCAGGCCCGCATCGGGGTGCGCTGCGCCAGCCGGGATCACCTGCCGGTCGCCGGGCCCGTCGCCCGGTTGGCGGCGCTGGCGGATCATGACGTCCACGCCCCCGCGGATCAGCAGAGCGCACTACCCCTGCACGCCGGCCTCTACGTGCTGGGGGCGCTCGGCTCCCGGGGTCTGTGCTCGGCGCCCCTGTGCGGCGAACTGGTCGCCAGCGAGATCTGCGGCGATCCCCTGCCGCTGGCCGCCGATCTGCTGGAGGCGCTCCATCCCGCCCGCTACTGGGTGCGAAGGCTGCGCAGGGGCAAGCCACTGCGCGACTAACTCCCCAGGAGCCGGGGCTGCCCGCCTCCACACCATTGGGCGCACCAATAAAAAACGGGCTCAATCAGCCCGTTTTTTATGTTTTCCATGAGCGTCCATGGGCCTGTACACGTGTCATCAGCCAGCCCTGGGCCAGACGACCCCCAGCTTGCGCCCCTGATCGGTCTGGCTGGCCAGGGTGTCGAACCGCGCCCGGGTGGCCTCCAGCACCGCCTGCCCTGCCTGCCAGCCCTGATGCTCCAGGGTTGGGCAATCCCGGGTCACCGGCAACTGGGCGAGGCGCGTGCCAAGCTGGCTCACGCTCTCCAGCAGGATGTCCTTGTGACGGCTCTCGTAGTCAAACATGGCGGCCACCAGCTTGTCCCACTTCTGGCGCTCCTTCGCGGGCGCACGGGCCTTGTCCATCCAGTTGGGCACCCTGACCTGGATGCGGGCACGGACGCTGGCCTGCTCCAGCTCGCAGCGCGCCGCCGTCGCCTTCGTCTGCAACTGCCAGGAGAGCTGATAACTGGCCTTGCCGATGTGCCCGTCCGCCTGGGTGGGCGACAAGGCGGTGATCTGGCGCATCACGGCCCCCACATCGGCCCCGGAGACCCGATAGAACTGGAAGTCGACCTTGATATCGGGGGCGACCTTCACACCGGCATAGTGGGAAGGTACAGCACCGATTGAGGCGGCATAAATGAGGGCCACCGTCACCCCTGTCTTGCTGAAGAGTCCCATCTGTCCGCGGCTTTGCTCCTTGTGAGTCCCGGCTTAATTTCAATTAATAATCAATGAATTAATAACCCGATTGGGAGATTACCCCTGATCCAGCCCCCTGTCATCCGCTCTTGGCACCCGGTTGCTGCAAACGTGCGAGTCATCACCCCGGCTCAGGCGGGGATTTGCAGTCGAGATCACAAGCTGCCATCGAATGGATGGTGAAATACTCCTTAGTGGGTAATATCCGCAGTGTTTTTGTTGGCCGATACCGGATAGTCCAGCGCAACCCTCTGGTGAGCCCTGGCAGGCCACCCCCTCACTTCAACTCTTGGGAAGGTTTTATGATAGAACTCCTGATCGGCACCCTGGTCACCCTGGCCGTGGGTCGCTACATCTTCAAGGGCTACTCCGCCACCGGGGTACTGCTCAGCGGCGGCCTGCTGCTGCTGGCGATCACCGCCCTGATGGGCAAGGCGGTGCTGCCGGCGAGCGTCCCCTCCACCGGCCACATGGCCACCGACATCTTCGAATACGTGCGCTTCCTGCTGGTCGACAGGGGGGGTGGCCTCGGCATGCTCATCATGGTGCTGTGCGGCTTTGCTGGCTACATGAGCCACATCGGTGCCAACACCATACTGGTGAAGCTCGCGAGCAAGCCCCTCGGTGTCATCAAGTCCCCCTACATCCTGCTGGTGGCCGCCTATCTGGTCGCCTGCGCCATGTCGCTGGCGGTGAGCTCCGCAACCGGCCTCGGGGTTCTGCTGATGGCCACCCTCTTCCCGCTGATGGTCAACATGGGGATCTCACGTGGCGCGGCGGCGGCGGTGTGCGCCTCGCCGGCCGCCATCATCCTCTCCCCCACCTCGGGGGACGTGGTGATGGCCGCCCAGGCCGCGAACATGGAGCTCATCGAGTTTGCCTTCAAGCTGACCCTGCCTATTTCCCTGGTGGCCATCGCCGCCATGGCGGTGACCCACTTCTTCTGGCAGCGTTATCTGGATCAGAAGGCCGGGGAGCACAACGCCGCGGTCGCCCCGAGCGATCTCGTCACCGACGCCCCCGGTTTCTACGCCATCCTGCCCTTCACCCCCATCATCGGTGTGCTGCTGTTTGACGGCAAACTGGGGCCCAAGCTCGACATCGTCACCATCATCGTCATCTGCCTGGTGCTGGCCGCCCTGCTGGAGCTGGTGCGCAAGCGCAACGGCCGCGAGCTGCTGGACGGGCTGCAGGTGTGCTGGCGCAACATGGCCGACGCCTTCGCCGGTGTGGTGATGCTGCTGGTGGGTGCCGGGGTCTTTGCCCAGGGTCTGATGGGGCTCGGTTTCATCGCCAACCTCCTGGATCTGGCCCAGAGCTTCGGTACCGGCGGCATCGTCATCATGCTGGTGCTGGTGGTCATCACCACCCTGGCGGCCTTCACCACGGGTTCCGGCAACGCCCCCTTCTACGCCTTCGTGGAGCTCATCCCCCATTTGGCCACCAGCCTCGGCGTCAACCCGGCCTATCTGGTGATCCCCATGCTGCAGGCATCTAACCTCGGCCGCACCATCTCGCCGGTCTCCGGGGTGGTGGTCGCCTGTGCGGGGATGGGCAATCTCTCTCCGTTCGAGGTGGTCAAACGTACCTCGCTGCCGGTGGCCGTCGGCCTGCTGGTAGTGATCCTCGCCACCCAGATCATGGTTCCCGCCTGACTCTTTACCGGCCCGGCTGCCGCCGGGCTGGTATCCCCCCCACCCCATGCAGTAGACTCGGTGCTCTTTTTTTCCTAAGGAGGACCGAGCCTTGAGTATGACGGTTCAACTTGCCCATTTCAGCGACTGCCACTCCCATTTCGATGGCGCCCCCATGCGCTTCTCCCCCGATGGCGAGTCCGAATGGCGCCCCCAGTGCGGCGGCTATGGCCGCATCCTGACCCGGCTCACCGCCCTGCGCCAACAGGCCGAGGCAGCCGGCCAGACCTGCCTGCTGCTGCATGGCGGCGATACCTTCCAGGGGTCACTTTACTTCAACCGCTTCAAAGGGCGGGCCAATGCGGACCTGCTGGCCCTCTTGCGACCGGATGCCATGGTGATCGGCAACCACGAATTCGATCTGGGCAACGGGCCGCTGGTGGAGTTTTTGCGCCAGCTCGATTTCCCGGTGCTCGCCGCCAACATCGACAACCGTCAGGAGCCCGCCGATGCCCCGCTGCGGCTGCAGGGGCTGCCGCAGCTGTTTGACGCGAGCCGCCCCTGGTACAAGCGCGTCATCGACGACGTGCCCTTCGCCCTGCTTGGCATCACGCTGCCGCAGATGGCCGCCATCGCGAGCCCCGATCCCCACACCCGTTTCCACGGTATCGAAGAGACCTTGAGCCGTGCCCTCTGCGAGATCAAGGCCGAGGGGATCAACCACATCATATTGCTGAGCCACCTGGGTCTGGCGCAGGACAAGCGACTGGCGACCCGCTTCCCCGAGCTCAGCCTCATCGTCGGCGGGCACACCCACAGCCTGCTGGGGGATCTGGCGCCGCTCGGGCTCGACAGCGAAGGCAGCTATCCCCTCATGGTGAACGGGGTGGCCATCCTGCACGCCGCCCACAGCGCCCTCTGTCTCGGGGTGTGCGAACTCACCTTCGACGAGCAGGGACGCGTGTGCCAAAGCCGCGGCCAGCTGGAGTGGTTACCCTGGGATCCCTGGCCCTTTGCTTCCCCGCCTCCTGCGGGGCTGCACTTCTGCGAACCGGCCCCCGAGCTCGAGCAGCATCTGGCCAGACGCTATCGCCCCGAGCTCGAAACCATGGCCCGGCGCGTGGTGACCCGGCTCGCCGACCCGCTCCATCACCAGCGCCTGCCCGATGCCAGCCTGCCCGCCGGCAGCCAGGTCGCCCCCCTGGTAGCGAGTGCCATGCTGGCCAGTGCCCGCGAACAGGTGGGTCAGGTGGACTTTGCCCTGCACAATGCCGGGGGCGTGCGCTGCTCCCTCGAGCCCGGCCCCCTGACCGAAGCAGACGTTGCCGGACGCCTGCTGCCCTTTGCCATTCCCCTCACCTTCTACCGGGTGCACGGCCATGAACTGGCCGAGGCGCTGGAGGGGGCCATCGACAACGCCACCAACAACGGGGTGACGGGCAATGGCAGCGGCAGCTTCCCCTATACCGCCGGGGTGCGCTTCTGCTATCAGGCCGACAGGTCCAAAGGGGAGAGGATCACTCGCCTGGAATGGGAAGCCAGCCCGGGTCAGTGGCAGCACGTCGAGCCGGATGCCATCTATCGCGGGGTCTCCAGTGCCTATACCGCCTCCGGCAAGGAGGGCTACACGGCCCTTGCCCGCACCCTGACCCAGCACAATCAGGAGCTCGGCATCACCCTGGCGGATGCCTTCCTGCGCTGGGCACGCCACCTGCCGGAACTCAGCCCTCTGCCGGCCCTGGTGGAGTATCACGGCCAGTGAATCTGACACCGGCCCATCCCGGGTCGGTGCCGCCTTTCCACCGCATAGGGGAATCCTGATCCGCTCCCAGGCGCAGGCCCCCTACCATGCAACCTCAGGCTGTGACGCCCGACTGCGCCAGCCCTGTCTTGTTATGGGGCCTGCCACTGCAGCCAGAGGCGTGAAAACGATACTTTTACGAATTATTTCAGGTGCCTACACTTCTTCCATTGCATCGTGCAGCCCGGCTCGGCAAGATAAGCCCGCTTTTTCAGTCTTTCCCGCAGGAACAGGTCACCCATGAATCATGCCATCCGCTTTACCCCGCACCGCCACAATCCCGGGATCAGGCCGTCGGTCATCTTGCTCACCGCCCTGATGGCTCTGCTGTTCTGTCTGCGCAATCCGCTGTTCCACGGCATGGCCCCGGGATTTGATGCCTCCCTGTTTGCGGTGATGGGCAAGATGTGGAGCGAGGGGGGCGTACTCTATCGGGACATGATCGACATCAAGGGTCCCATGATCTTCGCCCTCGATGCACTGGGCTATGGCCTTGGTGGCTTCTTCGGGATCTGGCTGCTGGAGTGGGTGCTCTGCTGGCTGGGCCTCATGGCGAGCTGGCAGGCTTTTTCGCAGCTCGGGCTCTCGGTGCGGGCGCGACTTGGCAGCATGCTGGCCCTGCTGGCGCTCTACAGCACTCGCTACTACTACGGCAACATGACAGAGGACTGGACATTCCATCTGGCCCTCATCGCCCAGTGGGCTTTCATCACCATGCTGCTGGACAAGCGATTCAGCTGGGGACCTGCCCTGGTCGCCGCACTCACCTTCGCCATCGTGGCCTGGATGCGCACCAACAACGGCGCCTTCTGGGGGGCCTGGTATCTGGTGCTCTTCTGTCACTGGTGTCTGCGTGAGCAGTGGCGCTGCGCCTTTGCCCTGCTCTTTTCCAGCCTGCTTGGACTGGCCCTCGTCGGCGGCCCGCTCTATGCCTACTTCCAGCACCACGACGTGCTGACCGAGTTCAAATACTACGCCTTCGGCATCTTCTTTGAAGGGAGCTACGGCAACGGCTTCTCTCCTGAGGTGGGCGCCGTCGGTCTGCTGCGCACCGGCCTCATCATGCTGCTGCCCGCCTTCCTCGTGCTGATGCTCGGGCGCCGCCAGGAGTGGTATCTCCCCGCGCTGTGCGCCACCCTGCTGGGGGTGCTGTTCACCCTGATCGCCAACTCGGTCTCCGGTCATGTGTTCGATCACTATGACGTGCTCTATCTGCAGCTTGGCCTGCTGCCGCTCGCCTGCCTGCTGGACAGAAGCGAGCAGCGATCCGATGCCCTGGGGCTACTTTGCATCTCCCTGGTGGTGCTGACCGCCAGCTGGCTGCTGGCCCAGCAGCTCGGCTACGGCTGGAGCACCAAGGAGTGGTCTCTGGAGCGGGTGCGCGAGGTGCTCGGCAACAGCCTGCTGTGGGCCTTGCCAGTGCTCATTCTGGTCCCGCTCTGGCGCGCCTGGGACGTGCGAAGCGCCACCCCCTGGCTCGCCTCGCTGGCCATGCTGGTACTGCTGGTCAACAACGCCTGGGAAGGCAATCTCAAGGGCAGGCCGTTCAATCCACCCGCCCAGGTCAGGGTCGATCGTATCCTGGCCGAGACGACCCCCACCGACAAGATCTGGGTCGATGGCATCCAGCCGCAATACTACCTCTGGACCGATCGCCAGCCGGCCTCCGCCTATCTGTTCTTTGCCAACGTCAACCCGCCCTACGATGTGCGCGAGCGGGTGCTGGCTGACATCCAGCGCCAACACCCCAAATTCATCATCGCCAAACCGGAGCGGGTGGCACAGGAGCTCAAGACTCCGACCTCCCCCTCCCACCTTGCCTTCTACCAGTATCTGACAGACCAGTATGAAGAGGTGGATCCGGGCCTGTACCGGCGCCGCTAATCAGGCACACAGAAGGGGCCATCCTGGTGATGGCCCCTTTTCGTTGCCGTCATAAAGAGGGGGCCGACCATGTTCAAGGCGCCCCATCCTGACTACAATGGCGCTCTTTTTCGCGGCAGAGGAAAGAATCATGGCGGAGCTGACTTATCTGGGGGGCTATCCGGAGCCACTCAAGGCTCAGGTACAGCAGTTGATTGCGGCGGGCAAACTCGGCGAGATGCTGGCCAAACGCTACCCGCAAACCCACCTCGTCCAGAGCGACAAGGCGCTGCTCGCCTATACCATGGAGCTGAAGAACCGCTACCTGAAAAGCTCCGCGCCGCTTTCCAAGGTGATCTTCGACGGCAAGATCAACGTGATCAAGGATGCCCTGGGACTGCACACCTATGTCAGCCGGGTGCAAGGCAGCAAGCTCAAGGCCAAGAACGAGATCCGTATCGCCGCCCTGTTCAAGGAGGCCCATCCCGCCTTTCTCAAGATGATAGTGGTGCATGAGCTGGCCCACCTGAAGGAGAAGGATCACAACAAGGCTTTCTACCAGCTCTGCCAGCACATGGAACCGGACTATCATCAACTGGAGTTCGATCTCAGGCTCTGGCTCACCTGGCGTGATATCGAGCGTACCGCCCGCTGATCCCCTTGCAAGGAGGCAAGATGCGCCCATGGCACACACCTCTCCAGCCCGTTCGCCATGGGCACTGGTTGCTCCCGGGGCTGATGCTCTGGCTCTTCTCACTGCCGTTGTCGGCCACCGAACGCTGGCAGCGTGATGACTACCTTGTCCAGAGCTTCATGGAAATCGCCATGAAACGGGAGTATGGCCATGAACAACAGGAGCACTTCTCCCGCTGGCCGGGCCCTGTTCGTCTCAAGCTCGTCAACGAATTCGGCGACAAGCCGCTGCAGGCCGAGGTCGTCAAGGTACAGACCCGTCACCTGAGCAGGATCACCGGTCACCCCATCGAGATTGTCAGCGACAACCCCAATCTCACCCTCATCATGACCCGGCACAAACAGATGGCGAGCTGGGCTGCGCGCACCATGCGCCAGGACGAGTCGGTGCGCATCGCCCTCAAGGAGGGGATTTGCCTGGCCAATTTCGCCACCAACGCTCGCTACGAGATCACCCGTGCCACCATCATCATTCCGGTGGATTACAGCCGGGCAAAGGGCCGTTTTCTGGATTGCGTAGTGGAAGAGTTGAGCCAGGTGATGGGGCTGCCCAACGACTCGGACAAGGTGTTCCCCTCCATCTTCAATGACAGCAGCATCGACAGCTTTCTGACCGGGCTCGATTACGTGTTGCTCAGGCTTGCCTACCACCCGGCATTGCAACCGGGCATGACGGCGGACGAGGTACGCGCGGCGCTCCCCACCGCCCTCAAGGCACTACGTGCCAATGGCGACATCGCACAGGCCACCCAACGGGTGCAGGTCGACAGCCTCAAGCGTTGGGCGGGACTCTGAACGCAGCCAGAGACATTACTCTTTCGCCTTTCGCCTTTCGCCTTTCGCCTTTCGCCTTTCGCCTTTCGCCTTTCGCCTTCATGGTCATGCGCTTACCCCATCAACACAACACGCAGCCCATGGCTGCGTGTTTTGAAGAGCGGTTCGGCAAAGCCGGTACAGGGATCATCACCCGACTGGAGGTTCCTCCTCGCGCCCTGGCAGATCACGACGATGCTTGCCGCTGAGAGCTTATCTTCAGGCCTCCAGAGCCTCTTCTTCCGGCATCCAGCTATCGGCGTTTTCCCACACCTCCTGCACCATGGCTTCGGCCAGCTCCTTGTCTTCCTTGCTGGCGCGACTGACCGTCAGAGCCATGGCACTACCCGGTGCCACCCGCACATGCAGATCGGGAAAGCGCTCACCCAGTTGCTTGAGCAGCTCCTGGCGCAAGGCCTCCATGGTCGAGGTGGGGATCTGGTGTTTTCTGTCGATGATGATTTCCAGGCGCATAAGGTACGTCTCCATGATAGTTTACTGTATTTTTATACAGTACTTTTAAAAAGTAAAGATGGTGGCTGCACATAGGCCCTCACCGCTCACACCTTCTCGCTGACGATGTGCAGCCGAACGGCCCCGATTTTCCCCCATCGCTGTCATCATGGAAAAAACAGTTGATATTGATTCTCATCCATCGCATTATCCATCTCTTGTTATAACATAACAAAAGAGGCAATCATGCGCCCCCATATTCACCCTGAATACCGCAAGGTTCTGTTCCGCGATCTCGCCAGCAATACCTACTTTCTGATCGGCTCCACGCTGGCCACCGATCGCACCAGAGAGTGGGAAGATGGCAACACCTACCCCTATGTGACGCTGGATGTCTCCAGCGCGTCCCACCCCTTCTATACCGGCAAACAGAAGCAGGTCGGCAAGGAAGGTCAGGTCGCTCGCTTCGGCCAGCGATTCGGTCAGTTCTTCAGCAAAGGAAAAGAGAAACAATGAAAGTCCTCGCCTCCCTGAAATCCGCCAAGTCGCGTCACCCGGACTGCCAGATCGTGCGTCGGCGCGGCAAGTTGTTCGTCATCTGCAAGAGCAATCCCAGGTTCAAGGCTCGTCAGGGCTGATTGCGCATCCGCCCCTCATGGATAACAAAAGCCCTCGTCATGAGGGCTTTGTCATCTCTGGGCTCTGCTCACAGCGGGGTGGCGCACTTGCGGTACTCGGTGGGGCTGACCCCTACCCGCTTTCGGAACACCCGCGAGAAGTAGAGCTGATCGTCATAGCCCACCTGCTGGCCTATGGTGGCGACCGACAGCGGCGTGGTCTGCAGCAGCAGCTTGGCCCGCATGATGCGCTGATCCTCACGCCAGCGCACTATGCTCACCCCCACCTGCTCGCGAAACAGGTGCGCGAGGCGCGAGGGGGACAAGAACACCTGCTCCGCCAGCGCTTCCACCGAGATCTCAGCCGAGAGGGACTCGCTCAGGAGCTGGCACGCCTCGTGGACCCGGTGATCGATGGCTGGATAGGCATTCTGGGACGATGCCTCGTAGCAGCGGATGAGCAACCGCTCCAAGAGGTTCATGGCCAGTTGCTCCGACATGGGCCGCAGCTGCTTGTGGGTCTCCTCGATGTCGAGGAAGAGGGCGTCGAATTCGGTGAGCAGCTGGTTGTCCGCCAGTTGCAGTCGCCCCACCTGCTCCGTCACCTGGGGCCACTTGAGCCAGTCAGCCCAATAGGCCCGCGGCCGGAAATAGACCCAGCGGTGATACCACTCTCGGGCATCCGGCGCCCGGCCGTAATGGTGCACCGCCGCTGGTGGAAAGAGCAGCAGGTCGCCGGGTTCCACGGTGAAGGCCTTGTCCCCCTGAAAGATCTGTCCCTTGCCCTTGATGGTCAGATTGACGATGAACCCCTTCATGCCGTGGGGCCTGTCGATGGTGAAATCCAGCGCGCTCCCTTGCTCGATGGGAGTCATCCCCGAGACCAGGAAGACGTCGAAGGCGTAGCCAGGCAGCAGGGGATTGAGTTGTTTCGGCTTCTCTTTTTGCATCGAGGACATGGCGGAAAACAGGGTTTCGGTAAAAAAGTCGACATGGGCCATTGTAGAGATCCGGCGTAGGAACCCCCTATGTTCGCAAGCTGTTCGTTGTGAAATTGTTGAACTGGCTCACAGCTTGCCGGGGAAAACACCGGGCCGACGCGAGGCCGGCCCGGTGACGAGGAAACACATCGCTCAGATACGGGCTTTGCGCACCTGCTTGTAGCGGTCGAACAGCACGGCGGCGAGCAGGATGAGGCCACGCACCACGTACTGGGCAAACGGGGAGATGTTGAGCAGGTTCATGGCGTTCTCCATCAGCCCCAGGATCAGCACCCCGGCGATGATGTAGGAGATCTTGCCGATCCCCCCCTTCATTGAGACCCCACCCAGCACGCAGGCGGAGATCACCACCAGCTCGAAGCCGATGGAGGTCATGGGCTGACCCGAGGTCATGCGGGATGCGAGGATGATGCCGGCGAGCGAGGCGATGAGCCCGGTCATGGTGAAGATGATGATCTTGGTGCGCACCACGTTGACCCCGGCCAGACGTGCCGCCTCCTCGTTACCCCCCATGGCCAGGGTATTGCGCCCGAAGGTGGTCTTGTTGAGCAGCAGACCGAACAACACGAAGCAGACCGCCGTCAGCCAGATGGGCGTCGGGATGCCGAGCAGGGCGGAGTTGCCAAGCTCGAAGAAGCCCTCCTCCACGATGCCCACTGCCTTGCCGTCGGAAATGATGTATCCCACCCCGCGCGCCATCTGCATGGTGGCAAGGGTGGTGATGAGGGCGTTGATCTTGAATTTGGCAACGACGATACCGTTGATGAGGCCAAAGACAAGGCCCACCGAGAGACCGGCCAGAATGCCGAGGGGGATGCTCTCGGTGGCGTTGATGCCCACCGCACAGGCAACCCCGGAGCAGGCCACCACTGAGCCCACCGACATGTCGAACTCGCCGGAGGCGAGGCAGAACAGCATGCCGCAGGCCACCATGCCCGACATGGAGACGGCAAGCCCGAGCCCCCGCATGTTGATAAGGCTTGCGAAGTTGGGGACCAGCACGCAGGCGAGCAGGAACAGGATGGCGAAGATCACCAGCATGCCGTACTGATCCCAGATGCGGGTCAGTTGCAGGCGGGTACCGCTCGCCGCGGTGTCGTTGGCGGCTTGGCCGACCGAGGTCGTTGTTGTCATGGTATTTCTCCTGAAAATTCCGGGTGCTATCTCGTTGCGGTCAGCAGATCAACGGGCCGGCATGGCCAGATTGAGCGCCTTGACCTCGTTGGCCTCGTCATGGGAAAGCTCTCCGGCGATCTCCCCCTCCCGCATGACCAGGATCCGATCCGCGATGCCCAGCACCTCCGGCAGCTCGCTCGAGACCACCACCACGGCAATGCCCACCTTGGCCAGATCGTAAATCACGTTGTAAATCTCGTTCTTCGCCCCGACGTCGATGCCCCGGGTCGGTTCATCGAGCAGGATCACTTTCATGTCTTCCGACAGCCAACGCCCCAGAATGGCCTTCTGCTGGTTGCCGCCGGAGAGGTTCATGATGGCCTGCTGGGGAGACGGGGTCTTGACCCGCATGTCGCGGATCCGCAGCCTCGCGTTCTCGTCTTCCCACTGCTGGTTGATCCAGAAGCCTCCCCACGCGTGGTGGCGGCGGGCGCTGATGTTGATGTTCTCCTGCACCGAATGGATGGGGATGATGCCAAGCGCCTTCCTGTCTTCGGTGCAGAGCATGATGCCGCTGCGAATGGCGTCGATGGGGCTCTGAATGACCACCTGTTTGCCAAACACCGCTATCTCGCCCCCTCGAGGTGTCTCGGCGCCGAAGATAAGCTTCATCAGCTCGCTGCGCCCGGCCCCCACCAGCCCGAAGATGCCGAGGATCTCCCCGCGTTTCACCTCGAGCGACACCGGCGCCTTGAGGCCGGGCCCCATCAGGTGCTCCACCTTGAGGCCCGTCTCACCAAGCGGCCTTGGGCTGTAGCCATAAATGTCGGTCAGCTCGCGCCCCACCATGGTCTTGACCAGCAGATCCCGGTCCACCTCGGCCATGGAGGCGAAGGTGCGCACGAACTGGCCATCCTTGAACACCGTGATGGCATCGCACAGGGCGAAGATCTCGTCCATGCGATGGGAGACGTAGAGAATGACCTTGCCCTCATCCCGCAACTGGCGGATGACCCGAAACAGCTGCTCAATCTCGCGGGACGACAGGCTGCTGGTCGGCTCGTCGAAGGCGATGATGCTGGCGTCCCGGGTCAGGGCCTTGGCGATCTCCACCATCTGCCACTGACCCAGGGACAGGTACTTGAGCGGCGTCTCGGGGGAGACGTCCATGCCGAGGCGTGCCAGCTGCCTGGCCGCATCCTGATAGAGCTTCTCCCGATCGATGACGCCGCGCCGGGTCGGCAACTGCCCCAGGTAGATGTTCTCCGCCACGCTCATTTCAGGGACCAGGTGCAGCTCCTGATAGATGATGGCGATCCCGCTCTCAAGGGCATCGACCGTGTTTTGGAACACTTTCTCCTGACCCGCCAGCTTCACCACCCCGCGGGTGGGCGCCTGAAAACCGCTCAGGATCTTGAGCAGGGTGGACTTGCCGGCCCCGTTCTCTCCCATCAGCGCGTGTACCGTGCCCTGCTGGCAGGCGAAGGAGACGTTCTGCAGCGCCTTGACGCCGGGAAACTCCTTGCTGATGCCGCAAAACTCCAGATATGGAACTTGATTCATGAGATGACTCCAGCCAGCCGGCACGGCGCACTCCGCCATGCCGGCATGGGTATCAAGGGATGGGGATCACAGCCCTTTCTTTTGCAGCTCGGCCTTGAAGTTGTCGCGGGTGATGAGTACCACGTCGGTCACCTCGGTGAACTTGGCAGGCTCGGCGCCGTTGACGACCCAGTCATGGAGCATCTGGATGCTCTTGTAGCCGTGTACGTCCGGGCTGGGCAGCAGGGAGCCGAGGAAGCCGGTGGCGCTGGACTTGGAGAGCTCGTTCACCGCATCCACCCCGTTGATACCGATGCCGATGACGTTCTCCGCCTTGAAGCCCTGCCCTTCGGTAGCGCGCACGCCGCCGAGCACGGTGTTGTCATTCATGCCGACGATGAGCCAGTTCTTGACCTCGGGGTGTTGCACCAGCATGGAGTTGGCGGCATCCAGCGCCCCCGGAATGTCGTTGCTCTTGGTGGGCGCGCGGAAGATCTGGCCCTCGGGGAAACCGGCGGCCTTGAGCGCGCCTAGGGAGCCCTCGACCCGGCGACGGGCGGTGTCGAGCTCGTCGGCGGTGATGGCGAGCACCCCGGTCGCCTTTACGTCCCACTGGCGCTTTTGCATCTCCTTGTAGAGCTCCTGACCCTGACGCTCGCCAATCTTGGTGGCGGCCATCATCACCAGGGGCACTTGCTCCATGGGCTGGCCCTTGGCGTTGACGAACTGGTCATCCACCGTGATGACCTTCAGATCCATGCTGTTGGCCTTGGCCATGATGGCGGCACCGAGTTTGGGATCAGGGGTACAGATGACGAAGCCCTTGGCGCCATTCGCCGCCAGACTGTCGATGGCATTGAGGGTCTTCTCCCCGTCGGGGACGGCTATCTTGATCACCTCGAAGCCCAGTTCCTTGCCCGCCTTGTCGGCGAAGTTCCACTCGGTCTGGAACCAGGGCTCCTCGGGCTGCTTGACCAGGTAGCCCAGCTTCAGCGCTTCGGCCGAGAAAGCAGAATTTGCCATACCAAGGGCGAACCCCATCGCGATCATGCCTTTAACGATTTTGTTCATGCGAATGTCTCCAACGGTTCTATCAATCCATGTATCCACGCAGTGCTGCTCGTTGAGTCAATCAAGTCGCAGCCATATAAAAACATGCTTAAACAGGACGTTATTGTTGTTGCTGATTGAGCGAACCAAGTTGTAATCGTTTTCACAATTAAAAATGGAGAGCAGGATCACGCCATGAGATTGCAGCCATTTCGTCTATATAATTAGCAATTTCGTCACATATTGAATTTTAGAGAGCCGTCACCCTGTCGCACTGACAGCGTTAAAATCCATATTTCCAGCAGCCAATGGCTAACCGCCCCTCCTGCCCATCTCCTATGGTTCCCCCCAGTCACCCCTCATTGATGGTCAGGAGCACTTATGTCTGAGCACATCGTCATCGGACTCGATTTCGGCAGCGACTCGGTCAGGGCACTCGCCGTGCGCTGCCAGGACGGCGCCGAGCTGGCGACCCATGTCGTCTATTACCCGCGCTGGCAGGCAGGCCACTACTGCCAACCGGTCAACAACCAGTTCCGCCACCACCCCCTCGACTATCTGGAGTCCATGGAGCAGGCAGTGGTGGCGGTGGTGAGCCAGCTCACGCCGAGTCAGCGCACCGCCGTGCGCGGCATCGGGGTGGACAGCACCGGCTCCACCCCCGCCCCCATCGACAGAGAGGGGCGCGTGCTGGCCCTGCGTCCGGAGTTTGCCGACAACCCCAACGCCATGTTCGTGCTGTGGAAGGATCACACCGCCATCGAGGAGGCGGAGGCCATCACCGCCCTGTGCCACGGCGGCCAGTTCCCCGACTACAGCCGCTACATCGGCGGCATTTACTCCTCCGAGTGGTTCTGGGCCAAGATCCTGCACGTCTCCCGCGCCGATGCCGCCGTGCGCGCCGCCGCCTGCAACTGGGTCGAGCTGTGTGACTGGGTCCCCGCCGTCCTGAGCGGCACCCAGGCCCCGGCCACCCTCAAGCGCGGGCGCTGTGCCGCCGGCCACAAGTCCCTCTGGCACCCGAGCTGGGGCGGCCTGCCGCCCGCCGACTTCCTCAATGCCCTGGATCCCCTGCTGACGGAGGATCTCGACTTCCCCCTCTTTACCGGCAGCTGGACCGCCGATCTCCCGGTCGGCACTCTGACCCCGGAGTGGGCGGAGCGGCTGCACCTCTCCTGCGAGGTGGTGATCGCCGGCGGCGCCTTTGACTGCCACATGGGGGCGGTGGGAGCCGGGGCCGGCAACAATGCGCTGGTGAAGGTGATAGGCACCTCCACCTGCGACATCCTGATCGCAGATGAGGCCACCATAGGTGATCGGGCCATTGCCGGGATCTGCGGCCAGGTAGACGGCAGCGTGGTGCCGGGCATGGTGGGGCTGGAGGCAGGACAGTCCGCGTTCGGTGACATCTATGCCTGGTATCAGCGCCAGCTCGGCTGGCCCCTGGACAGCCTCGCCGCCCAGTATCCGGAGCTTCGCACCGCCATCGAGCGCCACAAGCAGGCCCTGTTACCCAGCCTCGCCGCCGCCTGGGATCAGCAGCGCGACCTGGCGCACCTGCCGGTGGTGCTCGACTGGTTCAACGGCCGACGCACCCCCTATGCCAACCAGCGCCTGCAGGGCACCCTCACGGGGATCAACCTCGGCACCGATGCCCCCGATCTCTTCGGTGCCCTGGTGGCCTCCACCGCCTTCGGTGCCCGCAGCATCATGGAGTGCATGACCAGTCAGCAGGTGCCGGTGGAGCAGGTGATCGCCCTTGGCGGCATCGCCCGCAAGTCCACCACCGTGATGCAGACCTGCGCCGACGTGATGAACAGGCCTATCCAGGTGGTGGCCTCGGATCAGTGCTGCGCCCTGGGGGCGGCCATCTTTGCCGCCGTGGCGGCCGGGATCCACGCCGATGTGGCCAAGGCCCAGCACCACATGGCGAGCGCCGTGGAGCGCACCCACCAGCCACACCCCGAGCGGGTCGCCGAGTATGAACGCCTCTACCAGCGCTACCTCGCCTGGGGCGCCGCCGCCGAACCGCTCTACAACCGGGGGGTGCCGGCATGAACCTCAAGACCCTCAAGGATCAGGTGCTCGCCGCCAATCTGGATCTGCCGCGCCATGGCCTGGTGACCTTCACCTGGGGCAACGTGAGCGGCATCGACCGAGAGCGCAATCTGGTGGTGATAAAGCCAAGCGGCGTCAGCTATGAGCGGATGCGGGTCGAGGACATGGTGGTGCTGGATCTGGCGGGCAAGCAGGTGGAGGGGGACCTTCGCCCCTCCTCCGACACCGCCACCCACCTGGTGCTCTATCGCGCCTATCCGGAGCTTGGCGGCGTGGTGCACACCCACTCCACCCATGCCACCGCCTGGGCCCAGGCGGGGCGTCCCATCCCCATTTTCGGCACCACCCAGGCCGACTACTTCCACGGCGAGATCCCCTGCTCCCGCCTGCTCACCCCGGGCGAAGTGGAGGAGGATTACGAGGGGCTGACCGGTCATCTCATCGTCGAAACCCTCAAGCAGACCCCCATCCTCACCATGCCGGGGGTGCTGGTGGCCAACCACGGCCCCTTCAGCTGGGGCAAGAGCGCCGAGGATGCAGTGCACAACGCCGTGGTGCTGGAAGAGGTGGCCCGCATGGCCTGGCTCACCGGCCAGATCAACCCAGGGGCCCGCCCCCTGCCCGATTACCTGCTGGAGAAGCACTACCAGCGCAAGCATGGCAAACACGCCTATTACGGCCAGACAAAAGCCTAAAAGAGGACAAACTCATGGAATTGATGAAACAGCTGGAAGTGTGGTTCCTGGTCGGCAGCCAGCACCTGTATGGCGCCACCACATTGAAGCAGGTGGCCGATCACGCCCACACCATCGCCAGCCAGCTCAACGAGGGGGCGAACCTGCCCCTCAAGATAGTGCTCAAACCCACCGGTACCACCCTGGATGAAATCAGCGCGGTGGCCCGGGATGCCAACCACGACGAGCGCTGCGCCGGGCTCATGGTGTGGATGCACACCTTCTCCCCCGCCAAGATGTGGATCCCGGCGCTGAGCCAGTTGCAAAAGCCCCTGCTGCAATTTCACACCCAGTTCAACCGGGATCTCCCCTGGAGCGAGATCGACATGGACTTCATGAACCTGAACCAGACCGCCCACGGCGGGCGCGAGTTCGGCTTCATGGGGGCCCGCCTGCGGCTGCCGCGCACCGTGGTGGTGGGTCACTGGCAAGATGAAGAGGCCAGACAGAAGATTGGCAACTGGATGCGCATCGCCGCCGCCATCCACGACAGCCGCCACCTCAAGATCGCCCGTTTTGGCGACAACATGCGCAACGTGGCGGTCACCGAGGGCGACAAGATTGAGGCCCAGATCCAGTTCGGCTATCAGGTGAACTACCACCCGGTCGGCGATCTGGTCAAGGTGATCGATGCCGTGCCCGAGAGCGACATCGAGGCGCTGCTGGCCGAATATGAAGCGACCTACACCCTGACCGAGGCGGTGCTGGCGGGTGGGCCGCTGCGTGCCTCCTTGTACGAGGCGGCGCGCCAGGAGCTGGGGATGAAGAAGTTCCTCACCGACGGCGGCTTTGGCGCTTTCACCACCACCTTCGAAGATCTCTATGGTCTGCACCAGCTGCCGGGCCTCGCCTGCCAGCGTCTGATGGAGCAAGGCTTCGGATTTGGGGCAGAAGGGGACTGGAAGACAGCGGCCCTCTTGCGCACCCTGAAAGTGATGGGATATGGCCTTGCGGGGGGTGCCTCCTTCATGGAGGACTACACCTACCATCTGGAAGCGGGCAACAACCTGGTGCTGGGGGCCCACATGCTGGAGGTCTGCCCCTCCATCGCCGCAGGCAAACCCGTGCTGGACGCCCAGCACTTAGGCATAGGCAAGAAGGCCGATCCGGCCCGCCTGCTGTTCGCGGCCCCGGCGGGCAAGGCGGTCAACGCCAGCCTCATCGATCTCGGCAACCGCTTCCGCCTGGTGGTCAATCAGCTGGAAGTGGTGGACCTGCCAGAGGCCATGCCGAAACTCCCGGTGGCCAGCGCCCTGTGGAAACCCCTGCCGGACCTGCAGACCAGCGCCGAGGCCTGGATCCTGGCGGGCGCCGCCCACCACTCGGTGTTCACCCAGGCGGTGGACATCGAGCAGCTGCGCACCTTCGCCGACATCATGGGTATCGAGTTTGTGGTCATCGACGAGCACACCCGCATCCCCGCGCTCAAGGAGCAACTGCGCTGGAACGAGGTCTACTACAAGATCTGCCAGTGACCCTTTAATCGGCCAGCGGCCATCACCATGACTGTATGGAGATGGTATTCACCTGACAACAGCCCCGCCCGCGGGGCTGTTTCATTTCGCGTCCCTCAGGGATGACCCTCCCCCTCCAGCAGCCAGTGACAGACTCGCTGCACCCCGTGGCGCTGGCTGTCGGGCCGGGCGATCAGGGCGTATTCGTGATCCGTCTCCAGCACGGGGGCAAAGGGAGCGACCAGGGCGCCGCTCTCCAGCTCCTCGGCCACTATGGTGGGATCCCCGAGAGAGAGGCCAAACCCCTGCAAGGCGGCATTCATCGCCAAGTCCAGGGTATCGAACAGCTGCCCCCCCTGGGGCTGCCAGGGGATGTCGAGGAAGGCGGCAAACCAGTTGCGCCAGTCCCGCCTATCGGCGCTGGCATGGATGAGGGGCAGCAGGGGCAGCTCGTTCAGGTCGCGCTCGAACAGACGATGCTTGGCAGCAAACGCCGGGGCGCAGACCGGGGTCAGCCGTTCCCGAAACAGGGGCTGGCTGTGGGGATAGCGCCCCAGGCAGGGCTGGTAGACGATGGCGAGATCGAAGGGCTCCCGGGAGAAGTCGATGCCATGGCTGTGGCTGCCACGCACCTCCACCGCCTCCCCCTCGAACGCCTGCAACCGCCGCAGCAGCCAGCGGCTGGCGCAGGAGGGCACCTTGATGCTGATGGCCTGTTCGTGGGGCAGGGCCTGCAAGGCGCTGAGCCCCTCCCCCATGCGGGCCAGCCCTTCACGAACGAAAGGCAGCAGCCGCTCGGCGGCGGGGGTCAAGGTGAGGCAACGGGTGCCGCGCACGAACAACAGGTGGCCCAGGCGCGCCTCCAGCTGGGCGATCTGCTTGCTCACCGCCCCCTGGCTCACGCACAGCTCGTCGGCGGCCAGGGTAAAACTCAGGTGGCGGGCAGAACACTCGAAGACCTGCAGGCCATAGAGAGGCAACTGAGTACGCGGCTGGGTAGACAACATGACAAGCCTCCATGCTTGAGAAAAACTCATGCGTACCATGCCGAATAATCCGTTGTCCGGCAAGCCTTGGGGGGGCTAAAAAGGGACCTCTTTCACACACGCAGGTGACGGCCCCATGTCCATCCCCCAGGTTTCCAGCAAACTGCCCCAGGTGGGCACCACCATCTTCACCGTGATCGGGGATCTGGCCGCCCGCCACCCCAGCATCAACCTCTCCCAGGGGGCGCCGAGCTTCCCCTGCGATCCCGAGCTCATCCGGGTGACCCACGAGGCCATGCTGGCCGGTGAAAACCAGTACGCCCCCATGACGGGGCTGCCTGCCCTGCGCGAACAACTGGTGGCCAAGATTGCAGCCAGCTACGGCCATCACTATGACGCGGGCGAGGAGATCACCATCACCGCCAGCGCCAGCGAAGCCCTGTTCTGCGCCATCACCGCCCTGGTTCACCCCGGCGACGAGGTGATCATGTTCGAGCCGGCGTTTGACAGCTACCGCCCCATGATCCAGTTGCAGGGAGCCACCCCTGTGGTGATCGCCCTCAAGGCGCCGGATTTCGCCATTCCCTGGGACGAGGTGGCCGCCCGCATCACCCCCCGCACCCGCATGATAGTGCTCAACACCCCCCACAACCCCACCGGCACCGTCTGGCAGGCAGGGGATCAGGAGCGCCTCGCCCGCCTGGTGCGCGGCACCGACATCCTGATCCTCTCGGACGAGGTGTACGAGCACGTGGTGTTCGACGGCGCCCTGCACCAGAGCGTCATCCGCTATCCGGAGCTGGTGGAGCGCTCCGTCGCCGTCTTCTCCTTCGGCAAGACCTTCCACGTCACCGGCTGGCGGGTGGGCTACTGCGTGGCTCCCCGTCCCCTGATGGAGGAGATCCGCAAGGTGCACCAGTTCGCCATGTTCGCCGCCGACACCCCCATGCAGTACGGCTTCGCCCACCTGTTGCAGCAACCGGCCCACTATCAGGGGCTGGCAGCCTTCTACCAGCGCAAGCGTGACCTGCTCGCCTCGGCCCTGGCCGGTTCGCGCCTGACCCTGCTCCCCTCGGCGGGCAGCTTCTTCATGCTGGCGAGCTATGAGCGGGTAAGCGACGAGCCGGACAGCCTGTTCGTGCAGCGGCTCATCCGCGATCACGGGGTCGCCACCATTCCGGTCTCCGCCTTCTATCACGACGGCACGGATCAGCGGGTCATCCGCCTCTCCTTCTCCAAGGATGACGACACCCTGCTGGCGGGCGCCGAGCGCCTGTGCGCCGTCTAGGGGGCACCATGGATTCACTGCGCGTTGCCGTCCTTCAGATGGTCTCCGGGGATGACCTTGACCACAACCTGGCCCAGGCCGAAGCGTTGCTGCGTCAGGCGGCGGCCGAGGGGGCCGAGCTGGCCCTGCTGCCCGAATATTTCTACCTGATGCCGGTCGATGAGCGGGCGCGGGTGGCCCTGGCCGCCCCCGTTGGCAATCACCCCCTGCTTGCCTGGGTACAGGGGCTGGCCCGGGAGATCGGCGTCTGGATCCTGGCCGGTACATTGCCGCTTGCCAGCCACGAGCCCGGCAAGATGCACAACAGCAGCCTGCTCATCGACCCGCAAGGGCAGCTCGCAAGCCGCTACGACAAGCTGCACCTGTTTGGCTTTTGCACCGGGCAGGAGCAGTATGACGAGGCCGCGACCATGACCCCGGGCCGGGAGGTGGTGAGCCATCCCCTGCCTTGGGGCGTGCTGCGCCTCGGGATCTGCTACGACCTGCGCTTCCCGGAGCTGTTTCGCCTGGGGCCCGCCCCCGATTTCATCGCCCTGCCCGCGGCCTTCACCCACACCACCGGGCTCGCGCACTGGGCGCTGCTGCTGCGGGCCCGTGCGGTAGAGAACCTGGCCTTCGTGTTTGCCAGTGCCCAGGGGGGACACCACCCCGGTGGGCGGCGCACCTTCGGCCACAGCATGATCATCGATCCCTGGGGCCGGATACTGGCCCAGGTAGAGGAGGGTCAGGGCATGGCCATCGCCACCCTGGATCTGGCAGCACAGCGCACGGTGCGCAGCCAGTTGCCGGCCCTCACCCATCGCAAGATAGCCGTCGGCCCTTGAGGCCGGCACCCTTTAGCACGCTAGGAATGACACCACACTTCAAGGGACTGACCATGAAACTCAACACACTGATGATGCTGATGGCCCTGGCCACCGCCGGCCAGGCCGCCGCCAAACCCCTGGTGATCGCCACCGACGCCACCTATCCCCCCTTCGAGATGGTCGACAGCAACGGCCAGCTCGGCGGCTTCGAGGTTGATCTCGCCTATGCCCTGTGCGCGGCCATGAAGACCGAGTGCGAGGTGATCAACCAGCCCTGGGATGCCCTGCTGCCCGGCCTGCAGGTGCGCAAGTACGACGCCATCATGTCCTCCATGAACATCACCGACGAGCGGCGCCAGAAAGTGGACTTCAGCCAGGTCTACTACATGATGCAGAACCGCTTCGTGGGGCGCAGCGACAAGGCGGCCGACTTTGCAGACGATCCGGCCCACTTCAAGGGCAAGGTGATCGCGGTGCAGGAGGGCACCCCCCAGGACAACTTCGTCACCGCCCGCTATGGCGAGGTGGCCAAGATCAAGCGCTACGTCAATGCCCAGTCCCCCATGCTGGATCTGCAGTCCGGCCGCGCCGACTACACCTTCGGCAACATGGTGCAGTTGAAGGTGGGCTTCCTCGACAAGGAGATGGGCAAGCAGTTCGCCTTCGTCGGTCCCCAGTTCAACGGCACCCAGGACAAGATCCTAGGAGAAGGGGTGGCGGTGGCCCTTCGCAAGCACGATGACAAGCTCAAGGCCCGCTTCGATGCCGCCATCGAGAGCGTCAAGGCCGACGGCACCTTCAACACCCTGCTCAAGAAGTACCAGCTCGAAGATCTGCTCTGATCCCGGCATGTCGGCCCCCTGGACAGTTGCAAGGGGCCATGGCAACAGGGCGGCCATTGGCCGCCCTGTGTCGTTTTCCCGGCCTCTCGCCGTTATTGGGCCAGGCCCAGGTGCCCGGCAATCTGCTGGTACAGGGTCTGGTAGTTGTCGTCGAAGTGGTGGGAGCCCGGCAGAGTCACCGTCGTCACGTTCGGCTGCTGCAAGCGCGGACAGAGTTTGACCGGGGAGTCATCCTCCGCGCCCTGCACGCAGAGCAGCGGCAGAGTCTGGATCCGTGTCACCTCCGGCAGGGTGGGATAGCGGCCCCCCTTGTCGTGCACCACCATGTCGCTGACGTGGATCTCGAAATCCGACGCCGTCGAGGGGGAGAGCATCACGGCCCCCGCCAGGCTGTCGCGATAGGCCTGCGGCAGACGATTGATGACGAAGGGCACTATCTCGGCACCAAAGGAGAAACCCACCAGCAACCAGCGCTGGCGCCCCCAACGGGACTGGTACTCGGTGAGGATGCGCACCAGATCCGCCGTCGCCTGCTCCGGCGTCTTCTTCTTCCAGTAATAGGAGAGCGAGCTCCAGCCCACCACCGGCATGCCGTGGGCCTGCAACTGGGCGCTGAGCCCCTTGTCCAGCGCCGCCCAGCCGCCATCCCCGCTCATGAAGACCACCATGGGGGAAGACGAGGCTTGTGCCACGGGCAACTCCACCAGCCCCAGATCCGCACCGACCCGGCCCGGCTGGGCGGCCACCGCCGGGAGGGTGAACGAGGAGACGAAACAGCAAATCAACAGCAACAACATGGCTCTCATGGGCCAACTCCTATTTCTTCATGAGCCCGAAGGGGCCGTGACTGATGAGGGAGACGAGGTGAGTCAGGGTGCGGGGCAGCACCAGATGACCGGTACAGAGCAGGTAGCGGGGCTCCCACCTTGGGCCGAACTTCTCCTTGTAACGCCGCAATCCCTGGAAGTTGTAGAAACGGCTGCCCCGGGTGAACAGGGTGTTGCCAAGGCGGGCCCAGTAACCGCCGAGGGGGTTGTCGTTGAAGCCTGACATGGGGGCCATCCCCAGGTTGAAGCTGGCATAACCCTCCTGCTTGCCCCACAGCAGGAGCTCGACAAACAGGAAATCCATGACGGGCGCCGCCCCCGTGTCCAGGCTGTAGCGCATCAGATCGATGGAGAGGCTCTCCTTTTTGTCGCTGGTCCAGAGGTTGGCAAACCCGACGATCTGTCCCTCCCGCCGCACCAGCGCCATCGGGTTGAGGGTGAGGTAGGCAGGATCGAAACTGCCCACGGAGAAGCCCTTCTCCCTGCCCTGCTTGCTGTGCAGCCAGCTGTCGGAGATCCCCTTCAACTCGGGCAGCAGGGGGGCAATCTCACCGGGAGCCACCACCTCGAAGCGCAGCCCTTCCCGCTTGCCCTTGGCATGGCTCTGGCGCAGGTTGCGCAGGCGACTGCCGGTGAGATCGAAGCTCGGCAGATCCACGATGGCCTCCTCCCCCAGCTTGAAGGGGATGAGCCCGAGATCCAGATAGACAGGCAGATATCGGGCCGACACCTGGTAGAAGACCGGGCTGACGTCGTGCTCGTCACAGCGCTCGCGAAACTGCCAGAGCAGCTCCTCCACGAGGGAGGGCTGGCCGACGGGATCCCCCATCACTATCCAGCTGCTGCCCTCGGCCCCGTACATGAGGAAGGCCTCGCCGCTGGGGTGGAACAGCAGGGACTTGTCCCCGAGCTGGGCCAGGTAGCCGTGGCCTCCCCCTGCCCGCATCACCAGCCCATGGGCACGGGAGAGCGCCTCGGCATCCGGCTTGCCGGCGGCCAGGCGCAAGGGGGCCAGCAGATGGGCCACCCCGACCACCGCCAGCACCCCGATGACGCTCCCCATGGCGCGCAGGGCACGGGAAGCGGCCCCGGGTCCGTGGGCCGAGACGTGCAGCCAGAGGGAAGGGTCGTACTCCACATGGCGGTAGGAGAAGAGCAGCAACCACAAGGCCCCCAGCAGCACGGCTCCCACCGACATCAGCCAGGAAGGGGTGAACCGGGCGTGAAGCAGGGAACCCTTGCGATAAAAGAGAGGGCGGCAGGGGGTGATGATGAGCAAGAAGCCCCCGAGCAGCAGGGCCGACTCCCAGTCAAACCCCTTGAATAGGGAGAACAGCATGCCAAGCCCCAGCAGCCACTGGGTGATCCTGAATGCCCCGTCATGACGGCGGTAGAGGCTGTGGGCCAGCAACAGCAGCAACACGCCGCTGACACTGCCGAGCACATGGGAGAGCTCCAGCAAGTGCAGGGGCAGCACCTGCAGGAAGGCTTCAATCCGCCCCTTCATGGTCGGGATCATCCCGGAGCAGAGCAGCAGGGTGCCCGCCGCGAAGGTGCCCATGCTCACCAGGGCGGGCACGAACTCCCGGGTCGCCATCATCACCCCCTGCAACCGGTGCAGGCGGGCCCGCTGTTGCAGCAGCTCCTGACCTGCGAACAGCAGCAGAGCACAGAGGAAGGGCAGGAAGTAGTAGACGCAGCGGTAGATAAGCAGGGAGGCGAGCAGCTTGTCCACCGGCAGATAGTGGGTGAGCAGCAGGCTCATGCTCGCCTCGAAGACCCCGATGCCCCCCGGCACATGGGCCAGCACCCCGAGCAGGCTGGAGAGCACGAAGGCACTGAGCAGCACCGGATAGGGCACGCTGCCCGATGGCAGCAGCACATAGAGCACGGCGGCGGCGGCCATCCAGTCGAGCAGGGCGATGAGCAGTTGCAGCAGGCGGTATCTGATGCGCGGCAGGAACAGCAGGTGCCCGCGCCAGACTAGGGCTGTCCCCGGCCACACCAGATACGCCAGCACCGTCAGCAGGGCCAGGCCCCCCGCCAGTTGCAACAACCCGGTCGCCCAGCGGGGCCAGTCCACCAGCAGGGCCGCCCCCTGCCCCAGCAGCAGGGCACTGCCCCCCCAGCCCAGCAGACCAAGGAAGAAGGTGATGGAGCAAAAGAGGATTACCCTGGCCACCTCCCCGGTGCCAAGCCCCAGGGAGGAGTAGAGCCGGTAGCGTACCGAGGAGCCGGTGAGCAGCGCAAAGCCCAGGGTGTTGGAGAAGGTGTAGGCGATGAAGGAGGTCATCCCCACCTGCTGCCAGGGCAGGCGTTTTTCCAGCACCTTCAGGGCCAGCAGATCGTAGCAGCAGAGGCAACCATAGCTGAGCAGGGTGAGCAGCAGGGCGCCCCCCAACTGCGGCAAGGGTTGTGACCAGATGGCCTGGCGGATGTCGTGCCAGTGCCACAGGTGGGTCAAATGATAGAGGACGGTCAAGGCCGCCCCCAGCAGCAGCAGGCTGCACAGGGGGCCTATCCAGATCAACAGCTGACGCCGCATTCAAGATTCCTGTCAAAAAGCGTGGAGAAAGAGAGCCTCCGAAAGCGGGCGGACAAGGCGCCCTCCCGGAGTGACTCCCCCACAGGCGGCGCGTGACGCCGCACGTTCACGGGGGCAATCCCATGATTTACCAGGCCCTGCCCGCTCGCCACTTTTCTTCTGTAACCTTATGTACAGGCAGACAAAACATCCCCGTCCGGGATAGAGGCAGGAGACGCCATGACACCCTCTCCCCTGATAAGACGCTTCCCCCAAAACGCCCAGGGGCGCGATCTGGCCGTCGGCGACATCCACGGCCACTTCTCCCTGTTGCAGCAGGCCCTCGACACCCTGGATTTTGATCCCGCCCGGGACCGTCTCTTCAGCGTCGGGGATCTGGCGGATCGCGGGCCCGAGTGCAGCGAGGTGATCCACTGGTTGGCCAGGCCATGGTTTCACCCGGTCTGCGGCAATCACGACGACTACGTCTGCCGTTACGAGAGTTGCGATCGGGAGAACTGGGTCCGAAACGGCGGCGGCTGGTTTCAGCAGCTGACCCCTGCCGAGCAGGCGGCGTTCGCCGTCTTCTACCGCAGCCTGCCCCTGGCCATCGAGGTGGCCACCCCGGCCGGTCCGGTCGGGCTGCTTCACGCCGATTGCCCCTTCTCCTCCTGGCAGGGGCTGCTGGACCAACTCGATGCCGGGGTGAGCGGCGGACGGCTTCGGGCCATCAAGAACGTCTGCCTCTGGTCAAGGCGCCGTATCGAACGGCTGGACGAGAGCGGGGTCGCGGATCTCGCCGCCCTGGTGGTGGGCCACACCCCGGTGAGGGTGCCGGTGCGCCTTGGCAACGTCCACTACATCGACACCGGCGGCTGGTACCCAGACGAAGGCGGCTACTTCACCCTGCTGGACCTCAATACCCTGACTCCTCACTTTCCCCAGCCCTGAGCCGGACCGATGGGATGACCAGGCTCACGGACAACGCCCACTGCCCATTAAAGCGCCAGGCGAACGCCCCGGACTTCGCTCTGCCAGCGCGATGGTTTACCATGCAGGCAATTGCGGTGCATGGCACCCCCACCCAGGCGCCAGGCGCCGCCGTCATCGGATACTCCTTTCGAGCAACATGAGCACATCAGCGCACCCGGCCAGCGGGCCCACGTTCTACTTTCATGACTACGAGACCTTCGGCATCAGTCCGGCCAAAGACAGGCCGGCGCAGTTCGCGGGCATTCGCACCGACGCCGATTTCAACGTCATCGGGGAGCCCCTGGTCATCTATTGCAAGCCGCCGGCGGATTATCTGCCGGAGCCGGAGGCCTGCCTCATCACCGGTATCACGCCGCAGAAGGCGATGAAGGACGGATTGTGCGAGGCGGACTTCATCCGCCAGATCCACGGGGAGTTCGCCACCCCGGGCACCTGCGTGCTGGGCTACAACAGCATCCGCTTCGATGACGAGGTGACCCGCTACACCCTCTATCGCAACTTCTACGACCCCTATGCCTACGCCTGGCAGAACGGCAACTCCCGCTGGGACATCCTCGACATGCTGCGGGCCTGCTACGCCCTGCGCCCCGAAGGGATAGAGTGGGCCTTTGACGAGGAGGGCAAGCCGAGCTTCCGACTGGAGAAACTGACGGTGGCCAACGGCGTGGCCCACGCCAACGCCCACGATGCGCTCTCCGACGTGCTGGCCACTATAGAGATGGCCAAACTGGTGAAGAAGGCCCAGCCCAAGCTGTTCGGCTATCTCTTTGAGCTGCGCAACAAGAACAAGGTGAAGGCCCTCATCGACGTGGTGACCATGAAGCCCCTGGTGCACGTCTCCGGCATGTTCTCCCCCTGGCAGGGGTGCGCGAGCTGGGTGTCGCCGCTCGCCTGGCACCCGAGCAACCAGAACGCGGTGATCATGGTGGATCTGACCCGCGACCCCACCCCCCTCATCGAGCTCACCAGCGAGGAGATCAGGGAACGCCTCTACACCAGGAAAGAGGACTTGGGGGAGCTGGCGGCCATTCCGGTGAAACTGGTACACATCAACAAGTGCCCGGTGCTGGCCCCTGCCGCCACCCTGACGGCGGAGCGCGCCGACGAGCTGGGCATCGATCGGGAGCAGTGCCGCAAGAGCCTGGATCTGCTGCGCGCCCACCCCGAGGTGCGGGAAAAACTGGTGGAGGTGTTCAACCAGGAGTTTGCAGGCCAGAGCGATGCGGATCCCGATACCCAGCTCTACGCCGGCTTCTTCGGCCACGGCGACAAATCCACCATGGATCTGGTGCGCGCCACCCCGGCGGATCTGCTGGGGGAGCGGGAGTTTGCCTTCACAGATCCACGGCTGCCGGAAATGCTGTTCCGTTACCGCGCCCGCAACTGGCCCCACACCTTGAGCGAAGCGGAGCAGAAGCGCTGGCGCCTGCACTGCAGCGACTACTTCAGCCGCCGCCTGCCGGATTATGTGCCGCGCCTGGAAGCCCTGGCGGAACAGAACCAGGGGAACGAACGGAACTTTGCGATTCTAAAGAGTCTCTATCACTACCTTGAAAATCTGTGAGATGTGAGCCGTTTCACAGTTAAAAACCAATGCGTTTCCCCAGCTCGCGACATAATGGGCAGGGAGCCCAAGCTCCTGATAGTGTGAATATTTAGATGCGCTGACGGCATGGATGCCGTGCTTTCGACTGTTGGGGAACTCTCGTTTTATGCGTTCAGCTCTGCCTGCTTTGACACTCGTCGTCTGTGCCCTGCTGCCCCAGGCCGCCCTCGCTGGCGCCCGGTTCGAGGTGCCAGACTACCTCTTGCGCCTGCCGGAGCAGACCTACCGGCTCATCGAGCACAACTTCAGCACCCTCTACCAGCAGACCGACTTCACCCCGCAAATCACCAACAGCTATTTCAACCACTCGGATCTCTACCGCTTCGCCGGCATTCCCCTGGCCATCACGCCGCAAAACGGCTTCCAGATGGAGGTGTTCGGCCAGCTCTACAACAAGTCGTCCCAGATCTATGCCCAGATGAGCCAGGATCTCTCCCTCTATCGCACCCTGCGGGTGGACATGATGGGGGATCAGAGCGACGAGATCGCCATCGGCATGGGGCTCGGCATCCCCCTGACAACCCGCCTCACCGTCAAGGCGCTCGCCTCCAGCAACGAGATCCCGGGCTATGGCTCCGCCAATTACGCCATCGGGATGGAGTGGCACTTCTAGAGACCATTTCGCCACGTAAAAAAGGCTCCCGAGGGAGCCTTTTTGCAGTGCAACGCCATCAGGGGTAGCGGATCACCGCCCCCTGCCCCCCTTGCAGCACCAGGGTGCTCCCCAGGGGCGTCTCGTCCCAGAAGTCCGTGCCCCCCGGCGCCAACGGGAACTCGCAGGCGTGCTCCCCCCAGTTGAACAGGCAGAGCAGCTCGCCGCCCCCGGGCAACGCCACCCGCCCGCGCTCGAATGCCATCCCCTCGAAGCGGGCCGCCGGGGTGCGCGCGGCGCACAGGGCGAGCAGCTTGCCAAGGCGCGCCCCTTGCGCCTCGTCCAGATCCTGCAATCTGTCCCCCGCCAGCACCATGCCACCGCTCGCCACCAGGGCGGCCAGGTGGAAGTCGTACTCGGCGCGGCTCCCATGCTGGCCCGGGATATCCCGCAGGCAGACGCAGTCGGGGTCCAGCACCCAGAGCCGCTCGTGCTGCCAGGCGCGGCAAAAGGCTTCTCGCGCTATCTGGCGAAAACGGGGGCCCTGGCGCTCCACGTCATCGCTGACCCGCATGCCGTGCACCATGCCGAGGCTCGGCCACAGCGGTGCATTGCAGCCGAGCAGGAAGGCCCCCTCCCCGGCGCCGCGCAGGATGGCTGCCATGCCGCGCCGATAGGCCTCCACCCTAGTGGCGGCGGGGTCGTGGAAGCGACCACCGTGGATGGCCCCCCAGAAGTTGGCATCGAGCTTGAAGTAGTGGATGCCCCACTGGGTACGCAGGGTGCGAAATACCTGCTCCAGGTGCGTCTGCACCTCGGGGTGGGTGCCATCCAGCACGTACCAGGGGGTGCAGCGCCAGCCCCCGTAGGTGACCCGCTCCGAGGGGAGCGGCAGGCCATCCTCCCCTTTCACGAACCAGTCAGGGTGCTGCTGGAACACTCGGGAGCCGGGCTCGGCGATAAAGGGGGCGACCCAGAGCGCAGGCTCGCAACCGGCGGCGCGGATCTCCCCTGCCAGGGCCGCCACCCCCTCCTCGAACTTGGCGGAAGGGGTGAGCCAGTCCCCCATCCTGGCCTGATAGCCGTCATCTATCTGGACGTAGCGCAGGGCCGGGAAACGCTCGGCCCGCACCGCCAGGTTCTCGCGAATGTCCGCCGCGCTCACGTTCGCGTAGTAGTGATACCAGGAGCACCAGCCGCTCGGGCGCGTGGGCACCTCCCCCACCAGGGAGCCGTGCTCGGCGGCGATATGCTGCACCAGCGTCGCGAGCAGGGCCTCCCTGTCCGGCCCCTCCAGGCAGATCAGCGCCTCACTCTGCCAGTACTCACCCGGCGCCAGGGTGCGCCCTTCGGTGTTCATTACGATCTCGAGGCGCCCGTCGGGATGGAGGCGAAACTCCCCGCCAAAGCGCTGGCAGCTCGCAAAGGCCAGCAGCAGCCAACCCCCCTCCTGCGCCACCAGCAGCAGGTTGTGCACCGTGTGGTAGCCATGATCGGCGGTGATGCGATAGACAGACGCATCGGGGCAGCGGCCCAGGTGCTCGGGGGCATTCCAGCGTCCCCCGGTCTGGGCCAGCATCTGGAACCCCTCCCCGTAGATGGCCGCGTCGGGCGCAAGTCCGAGATCCCCCTCAAACAGCCGCCAGTGGTGGACGGCCTCGGACTGCTTCCCGGTGTTGTCGAGCCTCACCCGGCAAAGCGGCCCCTCCCACTGGCGGGTTTGCAGCAGGGTGTCAGGGAAGGCGGGATCGGCGGGCAGTTGGCGCAACCGGGCCAGGAGAGAGGGTGTCGACATGGGAACTCCTTCTTGTGAATGGGGTTGAAGCCGGGCAATTGTATCCCCTGCGGGCCAGTTGACCCTGTTCCCTCCCCCCCGTGCCTGTTAAACTGCGACCTCGCTCACACTTGCCAAGATGAGGCCCCCGTGCTGCTGCAACGCACCCTGCGCTACCTTCGTGATTTTCTGGTCATCATCGCCTGTCTGCTGGCAGGCAAGGCCGTGGCGGCCATCCTGCCCTTCGCCTTCCCCGGCAGCATCATCGGCATGCTGCTGCTGTTCGTGCTGCTCTCTTTGCAGATCGTCCGCTTCTCCTGGGTCGAGCTGGGGGGCGGCCTGCTGCTGCGCCACATGGGGGTGCTGTTCGTGCCGGTGGCGGTGGGCCTGGTGGCCTGGCTCGAGCCCCTGCGCCAATCCTTCGGTCTCATCATGCTCTGCGTCGTGCTCGGCATCGTGCTCATCCTGGGCGCGGTCGGCCACCTCTATCAAAGGATGAACAAGCCATGATCCTCTGGTTCGCCCTGCCCCTCACCCTGGCCCTCTATTTCATGACTCGGGCCCTCTACCGCCGCCTGCCCTGGCCCGTCATCAATCCGGTGCTGATCCCCACCGCCGTCATCATCGGCCTGCTGCTCTGGCTCGATCTGCCCCTGGATCAGTACCAGCAGGGGGCCTCGCCCCTGACCGCCCTGCTGGAACCCGCCGTGGTGGCCCTGGCCCTGCCGCTGTACCAGCAGGCGCGCCAGATCCGCGACAAGCTCACACCCATCCTGGCCTGCACCCTCACCGCGGTGCTCATCTCGGTCTGTACCACCCTGGGGGTCGGCCACCTGATGGGGGCGGATCCGGCGCTGCTCGCCTCCATCGCCACCAAGTCCATCACCACGCCGCTCGCCATGAGCGTCAGCCAGTCCCTCGGCGGCATTCCCGCCATCGCCGCCGCCGTGGTGGTGGTGGTGGGGATCCTGGGGGCCCTGGCGGGCTACCCCCTGCTCAAGCTGATGCGGGTCACCGACCCCGAGGCCCAGGGGCTCGCCATGGGTGCCTGCGCCCACGCCATCGGCACCGCCGCCTCCGCCGAGCAGGGGGTGACCCAGGGCGCCTTCTCGTCGCTGGCCATGGTGGTGTGCGGTGTGCTGACCGCGGCCATCGCCCCCCTGCTGTTCGCCCTCTACCACTGGCTGACCTGATCCCCGCTGCCGTGGCCGCCCCTGCGGCCATGGCCTCTGTGCCCTTTCACCGTTTCCATCCGATACCCTCGCCTCCCTGATGCCGGGAGCTGGCGCACAGATTGCGAAAGACAAACGTTTCCTTTACCATCCCCGCCCCTTTGCCCATCAAGGCGTGAGCGCGCTCACACAATTCGCCGCGCTTGCTCCCTACAATGGCCCCCCAATTGGCCTTTGAGGACACAGTATGCATCCCCGCTTTGCCAAGCCATTCGAGACCCTTTCCGCCCCGCTCCAGGCTGCCCTGCTGCCCATGCTGGGGGACGATTTCCAGGCCCGTTTCACCCCGGACCAGGTCGCGACCCTGAAAGCCGCCACCGGGCTGGATGACAGGGCCCTGCGTCTGGCCTTGCTGCCGCTGGCGGCCGCCTGCTCGGTGGCCCCCATCTCCAGGTTCTTCGTCGGCGCCATCGCCTGCGGCCTGAGCGGCACCTGGTACTTTGGCGCCAACATGGAGTTCGCGGGCCAGGGGCTGTTCCACTCGGTCCACGCCGAGCAGTCCGCCATCTCCAACGCCTGGCTGGGTGGCGAGACCGGGATCTCCGAGATCACCGTGAACTACACCCCCTGCGGCCACTGCCGCCAGTTCATGAACGAGCTGAGCACCGCCAAGACCCTGAAGGTCTCCCTGCCGGACGATCTCAGCGAGCTGCAATCCTTCCTGCCCCACTCCTTCGGCCCCGCCGATCTCGAGATCACCGATGCCCTGATGAGCCCCCAGGCTCACGACGAGCTGGTGCTCGAGAGCGACGACCCCCTGTGGCAGGCTGCGCTCGCCGCCGCCCGCCAGAGCTATGCCCCCTACAGCCAGGGCTATGCCGCGGTGGCGCTGCAGTTCGAGGACGGGCGCATCTTCTGCGGCCGCTATGCCGAGAACGCCGCCTTCAACCCGAGCCTGCCGCCGATGCAGATGGCCTGCGCCCACGCTGTGCTGGGTGGCGAGGATCTCGCCACCGTGCGCCGCGCCGTGCTGCTGGAGAGCAAGGATGGCCAGATCAGCCAGCGGGATTCGGCCCAGTCCACCCTGAAGGCCCTGGGCTCGGTCGAGCTTGAGTACAAAGCCGTCTGACCCCGGCATCCGCCAACGGGAAGGGGAGCTGCGGCTCCCCTTCTTGCTCTCTGCGGCTCTCATCCTGCCCCTCACCCCCCTTTCTCTGCGCCTCTGGCGCCGTGCATCAGATGCCCCCCTGCCCCATGTGAGGGCGGTCTCCCTCCGATGACCTTATTGGCAGACCTCCTCTGCGGCAGCGGGAAGCCCAGGTTAAGGGGCCAATGCCCCACCCCGCCCCTTGCGGCCCCCGTGTGTGACCTCAAGATGCATTTGCCCAGCCACTGGGATCACCCCTCTCCATGGATTTTGCAAATACCTTTCCCTGCCGTTCCCTCGACGCGGGGCGGTATGACGGCGGCGGGAAACGTCGGGGAAGGGGTCAATGCCCCAGCCCCCTGTCGGCTGCTTCCCCCCTGAAATACAGCGGGGGAGCCACTGGCTCCCCCGACTGTCATTGATGTGGCCGATATGGCGGCACCGACCCCTGTCAGGACTCCCACAGGATGCGCTGACTGCCGGACCAGCGCTCGCCGATGTCCGCGTACTTCTGCTCCAGCAGGTGGCGGCGGATCTTCATGGTGGGGGTCAGCACCCCGTTCTCGATGTTCCAGGGGGTCTTGACCACCAGGATGCCGCGCAGGCGAGCATGGGATTCCAGCTTGTCGTTGACCCGGTTGAGGGCGGCCTCCAGCTGGGCTTCCACCCCGGCCTTGTCCCCCTTCATGGCGCTCTCGGCGAGCTGCACCAGGGCGACCGGCTGCGGCATGCCGTAGCCGATGACGCAGAGCTGCTCGATGATGGGCTCCTGCCCGAGCATCCCCTCGATGGGCACCGGGGCCACGTACTTGCCCTTGGCAGTCTTGAAGACGTCCTTCATGCGGCCGGTGATGGTGAGGTAACCCTCCCGGTCCAGCTTACCCATGTCACCGGTGTGCAGCCAGCCGTCGGCGTCGATGGCCTCTGCACTGTGCTCGGGATCCTTGTAGTAGCCCACCATCATGCCGTCGCAGCGACAGAGGATCTCCCCCTCGTCGGAGATCTTGATGGTCACCCCGGGCCCGGCCTTGCCGACGGTGCCTATCTTGTCCGCCCGGAACGGGTAGTTGAGGGTGGAGTAGGCGTGGTTCTCGGTCATGCCCCATGCCTCGGTGATCTCGAGGCCGATGCTGTGGTACCACTCCAGCAGCGCCGGGGCCACCGGCGCCGAGCCGCAGCCCAGCACCCGCGCCTGATCCAGCCCCAGCCCCTTTTGCAGCTTGCTCTTGATGAGGCTGGAGACGAGGGGGATCTTGAGCAGCAGCGCCAGCTTTTTCTGGGGCAGCTTCTCGTGGATCTTGATGCGGAACATGGCCCAGAGCCGCGGCACCGAGATGAAGACGGTGGGACGGCAGCGCTTGACGTCCTCGATGAAGGTGTCGAGGGACTCGGGGAAGGCGATGGTGGCACCGCTGAACAGGCTGCCGCCGTAGATGTAGACCCGCTCGGTGATGTGGGCAAGGGGCAGGTAGGAGAAGCCGCGATCCTCGGCGGTGAGGGAGACCGCCTCCACCAGCTTCTCGCAGGACCAGGCGTAGCGCTCCACGCTCAGCATGGCCCCCTTGGGCTTGCCGGTGCTGCCGGAGGTGTAGACCAGGCTCAGCAGGGCATCCGGCGCCTGCACCGGGCTGTCCGGGATGGGGTCGTATTGCGCCAGCAGATCGTCCCACTGGTGGGCGGCCGGCATGGTGTCGTAAGGCAGGGCGATACGCAGCAGATCCCCGGGCACCCCCGCCTCCTGGCTCTTCCAGTCGTCCAGCTTGCCGACGAAGATCGCCCTGGTTTCGCTGTGGCGCAGCACGTATTCGATGGTGTCGACGTTGGCGGTGGGGTAGATGGGCACGCTCACGTATCCCCCCATCTGCATCGCCAGATCGGCGATGAACCACTGGGCGCAGTTCTTGGAGAGCAGGGCCACCTTGTCATCGGGCACCAGGCCCAGGGCGCGCAGTGCCGTCACCATGCGCCGCGCCTCGTCGGCAACCTCACCCCAGGTGAAGTCGACGTATTCGCGGTGGATGGTCTGACGCAGGTAGATTCGGTCGGGACACTGCCGCTCCCAGTGATAGAGCATCTCGAGCGGCAGTCTGGTGGCAATGCGTGAGGTGGAGGCCATGGTTTAATCCCTGAAACAAAAGGCGAGCCTCATTATTAACCTTTTGATAACACTCAGGGAAGCAGATTACTTAAACTTGTGTTTGAACTGCGAATGGGATCAAGCTTCCGCCTGGGCCTGCAGACGCTTCCACATCTCCTGCACCAGCACCTCGTCCTGCTCGGAGAGCTCACCCTGCAAGATGGCCTCGTTCAGGCTGCGCAGCACATAGCTCTTGACGTCCCGCACCAGGGTCTTGCCCTCCAGCTCGGCGCGCGCCACCGCAAGGGAGATGTGCCCTCGCAGATAGCCACCCGCAAACAGCTCGTCTTCGCTGGCCGTGGCGACCATGGCGTCGATCAGTCCCAACAACTTGTGTTCAAAATCGTGAATCGTCATTTAACGCAGCCTCATTTCCGGGGTTGCCGGCAAAAAATTCGGGGAGTGGAACCGCGATCCGGTTGATCGCGGCTCTCTGGCGCCAGGCCAGCCGCATCCTTGATGTCCTATTCCGGGTTGGCCACCGGGTAGATGACCTGATCCTTGTATCCCGTGGTTATGCGCAGATAACCACTCAACGACCGGTTCAGTGCCGGATCGTCGGTGTCCACCAGCAGCGGACGGCCTTCTAGCGCCGCCAGCTTGGCTTTGGTGGCGAGCACCTGGATATGCTCGCGCCCGACGGCCCGGATCACGTCTGGACTCAATTGCTGATTTCCGCGCCCGAACAGATGTCCCTGACCGCCGATCAGGGTGATGATCAGACGGCAGCGACGGCCGCGGATCCGGGTCAGGATCTCGGCGGCGCTGAGATCCTGCCCGATAAGTTGGCCATTTTCCACCAGATCCACACCGAGCAAGGTATTTTCCAGACCCAGCTCACCCATGCAGGCGGCCACCGTGCTCCCCGACCCCATCAGGTAGAGGGTATCGGGCTCCATCTGCTCCACCACACCGGCGGCAAGATCGGCGAGCACCAGCTCCTCGGACTCCCGCCCCCCCTGCTTGACCGCCTGCACGTAGCGCAGATCCCCGGGCACCAGCAGCTGCCCGTAGTGGCGGGCGCGCACCTTGCCGGCGCGAAACGCCTCCTCGTCGATGTCCATCACCTCCGCATCCACCAGGCTCAGGAGCTCCCCTGCGATCATTCTGGCCGCCACCCGGCCGCTTGCCGCCGGCGTCACCCCGTAGACCCCGGAGTGGATTTTGCACCCCGCCGGGATGCCGAGCACATGGCAGGACTCCCCCACCGCCGCGCAGATGTCACGGGCGGTGCCATCGCCACCGGCGAAGAGCAGCAGATCCACCCCGGCATCGCGCAGGGCCAGGGCGGCGGCCCGGGTATCCTCGGCGCTCGTCTGCGCCCCGGCAGGCCGATGGACGATGCGATGGGGCAGCCCGAGCTCTGCGGCGAGGTCGGCCCCCATCTCTTCGGCCACCGTCAGCAGCTCGAATGACGTGGTCAGCTCGCACAGGGGCAACAGGGCCTGGCGGGCCCGCTCCCGGGCCTTGGGGACGGCCCCGCGCGCCAGCGCCTCGGCGACCATACCGTCACTGCCCTTGAGACCGACGTCCCCGCCGATGCCGGCGACGGGGTTGATGATGAGCCCTAATCGAAACATGTTTCCCTCCTGTTGGATCGCCGCCATTTTTATCTTTTCCCGCCACTGGGACAAGCCATGACCCCCCTGCTAAAATGCGCGACTTCTACCTCAATCACTGTTCAACCAAGGTTCAATCATGCTGGAATGGATTGCTGACCCCTCCGCCTGGGTCGCGCTCGCCACCCTGACCCTGCTCGAGATCGTGCTCGGCATCGACAACATCATTTTCATCTCCATCCTGGTGGGTCGCCTGCCGGAAGCCCAGCGCCAGAAAGCGCGCATCCTGGGGCTGGGGCTCGCCATGGGCACCCGCATCCTGCTGCTGCTCTCCCTGGCCTGGGTGATGCGCCTCACCGAGCCCCTCTTCACCGTGCTGGGGGAAGCCATCTCGGGACGGGATCTCATCCTGCTGGTGGGGGGTCTGTTCCTCATCGCCAAGAGCACCCACGAGATCCACCAGAGCCTGGAAGGGGCCGCCGAAGAGGCGGGTGTGGTGAGCAAGACCGCGGGCTTCCTGTCCACTCTGGTGCAGATCGCCATCCTCGACATCATCTTCAGCCTGGACTCCGTCATCACCGCCGTGGGCATGGCGGATCATGTCCCTGTCATGGTGCTGGCCATCATCATCGCCGTCGGCGTCATGATGTTTGCCGCCAAGGCCATCGGCGACTTCGTCGATACCCACCCCACCATCAAGATGCTGGCCCTCTCCTTCCTTATCCTGGTCGGGGTGGCGCTGATGGCCGAAGGGCTGGATCTGCACATTCCCAAGGGTTACATCTACTTCGCCATGGCCTTCTCGCTGGTGGTGGAGATGATCAACATCCGCCTGCGCGGCCACCAGGAGCGGGCCAAGTAAACCGCGACCTGCCGAGAGATGGCCAAACAAAAAGCGCGACCCAGGGTCGCGCTTTTTTATTGCCCCGCCAACGGGGCGCCTTGAGCTCAGAGGGCGTTGCGAGCGGCCACGGCGTCCGCCAGGTTGCGCAGCAGCACCTCGGTATCGGCCCAGCCGATGCAGGCGTCGGTGATGCTCTGGCCGAAGGTGAGTTCGCACCCGTCCACCAGATCCTGACGCCCTTCCACCAGGTGACTCTCCACCATGACGCCGAACACCGCCTTGCTGCCGGCACGCAGCTGACCGGCCACGTCCTCGGCCACCAGCATCTGGTTCTTGAACTGCTTGCTGCTGTTGGCGTGGCTGAAGTCGATCATCACTTTCTGGGGCAGACCGGCCTTGTCCAGACCACTCACCACCTCATCCACGTGACGGGCGCTGTAGTTGGGCTCGCGGCCACCGCGCAGGATGATGTGACAGTCCGGGTTGCCAGCGGTCGAGACGATGGCGGAGTGGCCGTACTTGGTCACCGACAGGAAGTGATGCGGGGCGCTGGCGGCGCCGATGGCGTCGATGGCCACCTTGATGGTGCCGTCGGTGCCGTTCTTGAAGCCCACCGGGCAGGAGAGACCGGAGGCCAGCTCGCGGTGTACCTGGGATTCGGTGGTACGGGCGCCGATGGCACCCCAGCTCATCAGATCCGCCACGTATTGCGGGGTGATCATGTCGAGGAACTCGGAGGCGGTCGGCAGCCCCATGTCGTTGAGATCCAGCAAGAGCTTGCGACCCAGGCGCAGGCCGTCATTGATCTGGCAGCTGTTGTCGAGGTAGGGGTCATTGATCAGCCCCTTCCAGCCCACTGTGGTACGGGGTTTTTCGAAGTAGACCCGCATCACGATCTCCAGCTGATCTTTCAGCTCGTCGCGCAGCACCTTGAGGCGCTTGCCGTATTCCAGGGCGGCGACCGGATCGTGGATGGAGCAGGGGCCGATCACCACCAGCAGGCGATCATCGTCGCCGGCCAGGATGTTGTGGATGGCCTGACGGGATTCAAACACGGTGGCCGAGGCGGTGTCGGTCGCCGGAAACTTCTCAAGCACCGCAACCGGGGGCAATAACTCTTTGATTTCACTGATACGAACGTCGTCGGTTTGATGCTGCATGACCAAGTTTCCTGCTAGATGACTGCGATAAAGAGATCTCAATCTAGCCCTGTGCCGGGTCGGTGTAAATAGAAAATTACATTCTTCGGCAAGGAATTTTATTATCGCACCTTGCAAGTTTGCATAATGCTGCTAGGAGGCATGAAAAAAGCGGGGGGCAGAGATGAAAAGGCCCGCACGAAGCGGGCCGAAAGGGCTCAGGCCTGACTGACGCTGGCCAGCTTGTCGAAGTAGTCCGGGAAGGTCTTGGAGGTGCAACCCGGATCATTGATGGTGACCGGCGTATCGGAGAGCGCCACCAGGGAGAAGCACATGGCGATGCGGTGATCGTTGTAGGTGTCGATGGCCGCGTGTTTGAGCTGTGCGGGCGGGATCACGGTGATGAAGTCGTGCCCCTCCTCCACTTCCACGCCCAGCTTGCGCAGCTCGGTCGCCATGGCGTGCAGGCGGTCGGTCTCCTTCACCCGCCAGTTGTAGATGTTGCGGATGGTGGTGGTGCCCTCGGCAAACAGCGCCGTGGTGGCGATGGTCATGGCCGCATCCGGGATGTGGTTCATGTCCATGTCGATGCCGTGCAACGGCCCCTGCTCGGCCTCGATGAAGTCATCACCCCAGGTGATGCGTGCCCCCATCTTCTCCAGTACGTCGGCGAAGTGGATGTCCCCCTGGATGCTGTGCTTGCCGATGCCGGTAACCCGCACCTTGCCCTTGATGGCACCCGCCGCGAGGAAGTAGGAGGCGCTGGAGGCATCCCCTTCCACCAGGAAGTCGCCCGGGCTGACATAGGTCTGGTTGCCCTTGATGTAGAACACCTTGTAGTCGTCGTGCTCGATGACCACCCCGAACTGCTTCATGATGTGCAGGGTGATGTCGATGTAGGGCTTGGAGACCAGCTCCCCCTTGATGTGGATGCGGGTGTCGCCGGCCGCCATGGGGGCCGCCATCAAAAACGCCGTCAGGAACTGGCTGGAGACGGAGCCGTCGATGTGGACATCGCCACCCCAGAGCCCCTTGGCATCCACCACCAGGGGCGGATAGCCATCTTTCTTCAGGTACTGGATGTGGGCACCCGCTTCGCGCAGGGCATCCACCAGGTGGCCGATGGGGCGCTCTTCCATGCGCGGCTCGCCGCCCAGGGTGTACTCGCCGGAGCCCAGGCACAGGGCGGCGCACAGGGGGCGCATGGCAGTACCGGCATTGCCGAGGAACAGGTTGACCGGCGCCGAGACCGCGAAGCTGCGACCCAGACCATGCACAGTGCACTCGGTCTTGTCGGCGGAGAGCTTGTACTTGACGCCAAGCTGGGTCAGCGCCGCCAGCATGTGGCGGATGTCATCGCTGTCGAGCAGGTTGGTCAGCCGGGTGGTGCCCCGGGCCAGGGCCGCCAGCAGCAGGGCCCGGTTAGAGACACTCTTGGAGCCGGGCAGATTGACCACCCCGGCCACGCTAGAAATGGGTTCCAAACGCAACGAATTCATAGACTTCCTGTTCGATCTCAATTAAATCACCTGACCGGACGTTAACAGCCCGCGTCCCCCGCGGCAAGTTCGACAGTGGCACGACCGCGGGAGAGGGCGGCCTGGGTCAGGATGGGTCTGAAAAACAGACGCCGGGGAGTCCCCGGCGTCTGGCAATGGGGAGACACGCCTCAACCGTGGCGTTTGGCAAAGTCATCCATAAAGCTGACCAGGGCCTTGACCCCTTCCAGGGGCATGGCGTTGTAGAGGCTGGCGCGCATGCCACCGACGATGCGATGTCCCTTGAGAGCCAGCAGACCGGCCGCTTCCGACTCCGCCAGGAACAGCTTGTCCAGGGCCTCGTTTTTCAGCTGGAAGGGCACGTTCATGCGGGAGCGGCAGGCCACATCCACCTTGTTGCCATAGAAGCTCGACTGATCGAGGTAGCCGTAGAGGAAGTCGGCCTTCTCCTTGTTGCGTGCTTCCATCGCCGCCAGGCCACCCTGCTCCTTGAGCCACTCGAACACCAGACCGGCCAGGTACCAGGCGTAGGTGGGGGGCGTGTTGAACATGGAGTCGTTCTTGGCGGTGAGCTGGTAGTCGAAGATGGACGGCACATCGGCGCGGGCCTGGTTCAGCAGGTCATCGCGCACGATGGCGATGGCCAGACCAGAGGGGCCTATGTTCTTCTGGGCACCGGCGTAGAGGATGCCGAAGCGGCTCACGTCGAGGGGACGGGAGAGGATGGTGGAGGAGAGATCCGCCACCAGGGGCACATCGCCGGTGGCCGGGATGTCGAACATCTCGATGCCATCGATGGTTTCGTTCGGGCAGTAGTGCACATAGGCGGCATCCGCGCGAAACGCCGGCGTCGGCAGCAGGTGGGAGACCCCCTGCTCGTTCTTGGCTACCCCCTGGAAGGTCTGGATGTCACCGTATTTCTGGGCTTCATCCACGGCGCTCTGGGCCCAGACGCCGGTCACCAGGTAATCCGCCTTCTTGTTGGCGCCACCCAGCAGGTTCATGGGCACGGCGGAGAACTGGCCGCGGCCACCGCCGTGCATGAAGAGCACCTTGTAGTTGTCCGGCACCGCCAGCAGGTCGCGCAGGTCCGCTTCGGCCTTCTCGGCGACCGCCATATAGGGCTTGCCGCGATGGGAAAGCTCCATGACCGAGGCTCCCAGCCCCTGGAAATTACAAAATTCGCGCTGGGCGCGCTCCATGACTTCAACCGGCAACATGGCGGGGCCGGCGCAGAAGTTGTAAATCTGTTTGCTCATGACGCTTTCCGTGAATGGATGTGTGTGATCGGTGACTCGAACGTTTTTACACGACAGCCCCCCGTGGGGGCAAAGGCTTTTTGGGATCCAGCGCAACCTTTTGCCCCGGCGCCACCGGGCACCCATCAGACAAAAGCCCTGAACGGGCCAGGGCTTGCAGAGAATATGCATGGAAACGGGGGCGAGACAGCACGGACGGCTTTTTTCGCCCCTTTGTGGCAAATTTACAGCTTGGCGGTGAGCTCCGGCAGCAGGGTGAAGAGATCCCCCACCAGACCGTAGTCCGCCACCTGGAAGATGGGGGCCTCGGCGTCCTTGTTGATGGCGACGATCACCTTGGACTCCTTCATCCCCGCCAGATGCTGGATGGCGCCCGAGATGCCCACCGCGATGTAGAGCTCGGGGGCCACCACCTTGCCGGTCTGCCCCACCTGCAGGTCGTTGGAAACATAACCGGCATCCACGGCGGCCCGCGATGCCCCGACGGCAGCCCCCAACTTGTCCGCCAGAGCGTCGATGAGGGCAAAGTGCTCTTTCGAGCCGAGTGCCCGCCCGCCGGAGACCACCACCCGGGCCGCCCCGAGCTCGGGTCTGGCGGAGCGCATCGCACGCCGCTCGATGAGCCGGGTACGGCAGCGCACCTCGGCCACCGGCAGCGATTCCATCACGGCACGCTCCTCCCCGGACCCGGCCTTGGCGAACGCGGTGGGCCGCACGGTGAGCACCTTGACGGGGGCGCTGCTCGCCACCCGGGCGATGGCGTTGCCCGCATAGATGGGACGCAGGAAAGTGTCGGGCCCCTCGATGCCGGTCACCTCGGCGATCATCTCCACCCCGAGCCTGGCCGCCACTCGCGGCAGCAGATCCTTGCCCTGGCTGCTGGCAGCCATCAGGCAGTGCTGGTAGTCCCTGGTCACCTCGGCGAGCAGTCTGTCGACCCCGTCGTTGAGCCCCTCCGCCAGCATGGGATGTTCCGCCAGCAGCACCCGGTTTACCCCCGTGAGGGCGGCGGCCTGCTCCCCCGCCTCCGTCAGCCCCTGCCCCAGCAGCAAGAGATGCACCTCGCCCCCCAGGCGCCTCGCCGCCGTGACCAGCTGGGCCAGGTTGTCGGCGATCCGCCCCTGATGATGTTCCGCAATCACAAGTACGCTCATGGCAGCACCTTCATGTCATCCATTGATCTCTTGCTCCCCGGGGCCGTTGCCCCATGCATGGCGCTCACGCCTGCGGGAGGCATCCCTCTCATGCCCCTGCCCATCAGAGCACCCGGGCTTCGTGCTTGAGCTTGTCCAGCAGCTCGTCCACCGAGCCCACCCTGATGCCGGCGCTGCGCACCGGTGGCGCCATCACTCCGAGCTGCCGTGTCTGGTCGGCCGGCACCACCCCGAGGGCGGCGAACGGCTGGCTCTCCAGCGGCTTGCGCTTGGCCTTCATGATGTTGGGGAGGGAGGCGAAGCGCGGCTCGTTGAGGCGCAAGTCCACGGTCACCACGGCGGGCAGCGCCATGCCGAGGGTCTCGAGGCCACCGTCTATCTCGCGGGTCACCTGCAATTCCCCCTCCACCAGCCTGATGGCGGAGGCGAAAGTGGCAAGCGGCCAGTCATTGAGGGCGGCGAGCATCTGCCCTACCTGATTGTTGTCAGAATCGATGGACTGTTTGCCGAGCAGCACCAGGTCGGGCTGCTCCTGCCCGCACACCGTTTGCAGGGCCCGGGCCACGGTGAGCGGGGTCAGGGTCTCGCCGGTAACATAGTGCAGCGCCCGATCCGCCCCCAGCGCCAGGGCATGGCGCAACTGCTCGGCCGCCGCCTCGGGGCCGAAGGTCACCACCACCAGCTCGGATGCCACGCCGGCTTCCCGCAGCCTGACCCCCTCCTCCACCGCAATTTCACAAAACGGGTTGATCCCCATCTTCACATTGGCGAGCTCCACATCGGAGCCATCCCCCTTGACCCGGATCCTGACGTTGTAATCAACGACCCGTTTGACTGCGACCAGCAGCTTCATGGCGGTCATCCCTCATACCTGTTGTGTGGGTCCACCTTGTCGTCACTCACTTTTCTGCTGACAAAGTGATTTACGTTTACGTAAACTACCAGAACTACCCTAGGCCAAGTCGAGCGCAGAGGCAAGATGGAACGCGAAGCAATGGAATTTGATGTCGTCATCGTCGGTGGCGGCCCGGCAGGCCTGAGCGCCGCCATCGCATTGAAGCAGCAGGCCCCGGCCCTCTCGGTCTGCCTGCTGGAGAAGGGTGCCGAGATCGGCGCCCACCTGATCTCCGGCGCCCTGCTCGATCCCGTCGCCCTCAGGGAGCTGCTGCCAGAGAGCTGGCAGGAGGCCCCCCTCGGCGTACCGGTGACGGATGATCAGGTCCATCTGCTGCAAAGCGACAGCCGCTCCCTGCAACTGCCCCACTGGGCGGTGCCACCCCGCATGCACAACGACGGTAGCCACATCATCAGCCTCGGCACCCTCTGCCGCTGGCTCGGCAAGCAGGCCGAGGCCCTCGGTGTCGAGATCTACCCGGGCTTTGCGGCGAGCACCCTCATCGTGGAGGAGGGCCGGGTTCGCGGTGTGGTGACCGGCGACCTTGGTCTCGACAAGGAGGGCAACCCCAAGCCGGATCACGTGCCCGGCATGGCCCTGTATGGCCGCTATACCCTGTTTGCCGAAGGGGCGCGCGGCCACCTCGGCAAACAGCTGATCGCCCGATTCCATCTGGAAAATACTGCCCAGCCGCAGCATTACGCCATCGGCTTCAAGGAGCTGTGGCAGCTCCCTCCCGGCCAGGGCAAACCGGGCCGAGTGCTGCACGGCAGCGGCTGGCCCCTTGGTGAGAGAAAGGGCAACAAGAGTCAGGGGGGCTTCTATCTCTATCATCTGGCCCAGGATCAAGTGGCAGTCGGCCTTATCGTCGATCTCAACTACCAGAATCCCTGGCTCAGCCCCTTCGACGAATTCCAGCGTCTCAAGCACCACCCCCTCATCGCGGCAACGTTGCAGGGGGGCGAGCGCATCAGCTACGGAGCGCGGGCCATCACCAAGGGGGGCTGGCACTCATTGCCGCGCATGCACTTTCCGGGCGGCCTGCTCATCGGCTGTGATGCGGGCACCCTGGACTTCTCCCGCATCAAGGGGATCCACACCGCCATGAAGTCCGGCATGGTGGCGGCCGCGACGGTCGCCATGGCACTGCGAGGAGGGGATGCAGGGGGACGGGATCTGGCCGAGTTTCAGGACGCGCTGCTGCAAAGCTGGCTGACCCGGGAACTGAAGAGGGCCCGCAACGTTGGGGCCGCCCTGCACCGCTTCGGCCCCTGGCTCGGCGGCGCCTTCAACTGGCTGGAGCAGCGACTCTTTGCCCGGACTCCTCCTTTTACTCTGCTGGACAAGGAGCCGGATTACCGCCAGCTGCGCCTGGCCAGCCGTTGCCAGCCCATCGACTACCCCAAACCCGACGGCAAGCTCAGCTTCGACAAGCTCTCCTCCGTCTATCTGGCCAGCACCAGCCACGACGAGGATCAACCCTGTCACCTGACCCTTCAGGACGCGCGCATTCCGGTCGAGGTCAACCTGCCCACCTGGGCCGAACCCGCCCAGCGCTACTGCCCGGCGGGGGTGTTCGAGATCCTTGATGGGGATACCCGGCCCAGGCTGCAGATCAACGCCGCCAACTGCATTCACTGCAAAACCTGCGACATCAAGGATCCCAGCCAGAATATCGTCTGGACGCCGCCCCAGGGCGGCTCGGGCCCCAACTACCCCAATATGTAACAGGCTTGCCCACGCACACCAGAGCAGATAACAAGGAGACGCAGCCCCGGAACACCGCCCGGAGACCGTTTCCTGCACTTGGCCGGGGCTGTCGCAGGGCGACCAGCAACCTGCCATTCCCGCCGGTGAGCCCGGGCCCTCCCCCACTCCAGGGCGAACAAAGGAGGCGACGCCGGGATCGCCCGCATCGGGGTCGCCACGGCTGATCCGACCTCGCCGCTTTTTTGAGCGAACAGGCTGAACCCCTGATGAATAGGCCCTGACAAGCGGGTCCCGCCCCTGTATAGTTCGCCGCATTCAGGTTGTCCATCGGCCTCGTTATGCTATTTCATGGGATCGCTTTCCGTGCGATCTAAGGCCGCATGAACCTGTGCAACCATCCCTGATTACCCATGACTTCTTAAGGGGGGACAGATGATCACCGCCTACATTCTCAACAACAAGGTGCTGGACATAGTCACGCTCGGGCCGGATGACATCGTTCCCGACAACACCGTCTGGCTGGATGCCTACAAGCCGGACACTGCGGAGCGAGAATGGTTGACGGGCCTGTTCCTGGAGGAGGTGCCGGACAAGGAGGAGCTCGATGACATCGAGGCATCCGCCCGCTTCTACTGGGACACCGACGGTCTGCACATCCACTCCCTGTTTCCCCAGCGCATCGGTCGCGACACCAAGGGTGTGCACGTCTCTTTTACCCTGCGCAACAACCTGCTGATCAGCATCCGCGAGGATGACATCGGCCTGGTGCGTCTGCTGCGCCACTACATGCGTCAGGACAGGCTGGAGGTCGAAGACGCCCTCGACATCCTGCTGGAGGTGCAGAACCTCAAGGTGGAGTACCTCTCAGACCTGATCGAGGATGGCTACAAGACCCTGGAGAACACCGCCGATCAGATCTTCGAGCCGGACCAGATCAACCCCATGCTCAAGGAGCTGATGGCCCAGGAAGAGGCCAACGGCCAGATCCGTCTCTCCCTGCACGATACCCGCCGCGCCCTGCGCTTCCTCAAACGCAGTTTGCGCCAGCGCATGACGGGGGAGCAGAACAAGTGGATCGACGAGATGCTGCACGACGTGGAATCCCTGCTGCCCCATACCCAGTTCCTGTTCGACAAGATCAACTTCCAGCTGGAGGCCTCCATGGGGGTGACCAATCTGGAGCAGAACAAGGTGATCAAGATCTTCTCGGTAGCCGCGGTGATCTTCCTGCCGCCGACCCTTATCGCCAGCATCTACGGCATGAACTTTGGCCGCATGCCGGAGCTCGCCTGGGAATACGGCTACCCCCTCTCCCTGGTGCTGATGGTGATGTCATCGCTGGGCACCGGTCTCTTCTTCAAGAGAAAAGGCTGGCTGTGACGCCGGAACCCGGCAACTAAAGACTGCGGATTGGGGGGCCTGGCCCCCCGATTAATTCCCGGCCGTTGCCGGCCTTGCAATGGCCTGCCCTGTGCCCCATATCCCCTTCATCACTCGCACTGCATGAATGGATACCGGTCCACCATGACCCTCTACCCCGAACACCGTTACGACGATCACGGCCAGTTGCGCCCCCCGCTCTGGTTCTGGCCCATCGCCCTCTTGCTGACCCGCTCGGTCTGGCTGTTTCTGATGGCGGGGGTCACCCGGGAGAGTGGCAGCGCCATCCTGACCCTCTTCTACCCGGACAAGCTCACCCTCTATGTCAGCCTGCTGACGGACGTGCCCGCCATGCTGGCGCTGCTCGCCTGCGGCGGCACCCATCGCCAGACCCACAGTGCCAGAGCCTGGCTCAGACGCCACAGCCGCGCCCTGCTGCTTTGCTCCACCGCGAGCGGCCTGGTCATGCAGTTGCACAGCCTCAATCTGCAGCAGTGGTCGTTCAACTGGCCCACCGCCCTGGTGCTCATCGCCAGCCTCTGGGCGCTCTGGTATCTGCTAAGAAGCCGCCAGTTGCGGGATTACGCCCTGGATCAGCCCCACTGACAGGCTGGTTCACTGGCGCGTGACCCGGATCTGCAGAGTCTGGCGCTCGCTGCCGCTGGCCCTGCCCATGCCTGATGGATTGGCGATCGCGGCCTCCCGGCTGCCTTGGGTTGTGGAAAGCTCCCCCACCGTCAGCCACTGGCCCGGGGCGCCGCTCACCTCGGTGGCACTCTGGCCGGTGTGTATGTTGCCCCGCTCCACTCTTGCCTGTTCACTGCTGAGGGCCACCTGCACCCTGTCCCCTATCAGGGTCGCGGTGGCGTAGAGACCGTTCATCAGCGGCATCATGCCCACCACCCTTCCCCCCTGCCACTGGTAAAAGGTGACCGGCTGATAGGACCCCATCTGCAACAACACGGGCCGCCCGGAGAGGCCACGCACCTGCCAGTTGTCACTCTGGCTGCATTCATAGTGCCGGGCATCCCCCTCCAGCAGCCACTGCCGTTTGGCATCCAGGCTCAGCCCCACTCCGGCCTGCTGACTGCTGGAGGCGCCATCCACCCGCCACTCGATGAGCAGGCTTTGGGGCGGCTGGTTCACTTGCGCCAGGGTACGCTCGGCCTCCTGCAACTGGGCGGGGGTTCCGCTCAGTACCAGCTGGTTGCCCATGGCGCTCACCCCGAGATCCGGGTAGATCTCCTTGAGCGTCTGCACCGCGGCATCCGCCTCGAATACCGGTATGACCTTCACTTCGGCCCTCAGGGGCAATGCCAGCAACAGGCAGCACCCCAGCCCCCAATACCCTGATCCAGCGCGCATCTTCTCCTCCCGGCGTTCACCGCCATCCTCTCGCTTCCTGCCATCATGGTCCATGGCGCCCCGATTGCAACGGGCCTGGTATGCAACCCCACACAGAGGCACCTGATAAAGACTCGTTAAGACACCAATCAATACAAATAAAAATGGTTATCATTTGTTGTCACAACAAAAACCCTCGGATACAATTCGGACTCATTTTTTCGAGTCAGCCTCTGATGAAGCCAGAATCCGTCGCATCCACCCCTGCCGCCATCCACCTGGCGCTGCTCATCAACATGCTCTCCATGGGCTGCATGATGATGGTGATGCCCCTTGGCCCGGAACTGGTAACCCGCCTGGGGATGCTGCCGGAGCAGACAGGTTACTTCAGCGGCGGCGCCACCCTGGGAGCCGCCCTGCTGGGCCTCCTGGCCGCCCCCTGGCTCGATCGGGTCAACCGCAAACCCGCCCTGCTGGTACTGCTGGTCCTGCGCTTCCTGCTCTTGATGGCTTGCGCCCTGGCCGAGGATAGCCAGACCCTGCTGCTGATCTTTATCCTGTCCGGCTGCGTGGCCGGCCCCCTGGGGGCCATCCTGATGGCGGCGGTGCTGGATCTGGTACCGCCCGCCGAGCGGGGCCGCCGTCTCGCCTACGTGGGCATGGCGTTTTCCCTGGCCGCCATTCTGATCGTGCCCGCAGCCCTCGTGCTGGCCCAGTGGTCTGGCTGGCAGAGCCCCTTCCTCTTGTTTGGTGCAGGGGGCCTGCTGCTGGCCCTGCTGTGTGCCATCTGGCTGCCGTCCCTGCCGGTCAACCGGGCCCCGGCAGGCCAGGGGATGCGCCAGTTGCTGGGGTCACCGCTCTGCCAGGGCGCTCTCTTCATCCTCTGCCTGCAGATGTTCGGCCACTTCCTGCTCATTCCGCACTTTGCCAACTACTTCCAGTTCAACCTGGGTTTCCCGCGCGAGCAGATCGCCAGCCTCTATCTGTGCGGCGGCCTTGCCAGCATGGCCACCATGCGCCTGTGCGGCGGCTGGATCGATCAGGGCCGCGCCCAGGGCGCCATCCTGCTCACCAGCCTGGCCCTGGCCCTGATCACCCTGGTGGGCTTTGCCTTGCCGGCAGGCCTGCCTCTCTATCTGCTGTTCACCCTCTTCATGGCCCTGAGCTCCGCCCGTGCCAGCACCACCCTAGCGGTCACGGCGGCCATTCCGGCCCCCCATCAGCGCGCCGCCTTCATGTCTTTCCAGGGCTCGGTCACCAATGTGGCAGCGGGCCTCGGCAGCCTGCTCTCCGCCAGATATCTGGTCTCCGACGAGGGGGGCGCCCTGCACGGTTTCCCCACCCTGGCCTGGATCAACATTGCGTGCACCCTGGTGGCCTGCGCCGGTGTCTGGTTCCTCATCCGGGGCCTGAAGCGCACAAGAGATAACAATAATCCTGCCTCTGGCACCGCCAGACAAGGAAGTCAGTGAGCACCGGATCAGAAGAATCCGGACCCCATAACCTCAGTTATATCCATGGAGTTTTTGACAATGCAGTTGCAGCACGGCCTCTTTAAACTGAACCCCATTCTGCTCTCCCTTGGTCTGCTGGCCGTACCGGGCCTGGCCCAGGCCGAGTCCGTCAAGGCCAATGAGACGGTGGTGGTCACCGCCACCCAGACCAAGCACACCGAGCTGACCGCCCCGGCCAGCGTCTCCGTGGTCACTCGCGCCGATCTGGACAAGATGAACGTCAACAACATCGGCGATGCCCTCAAGCACGTGCCCGGTGTCAACATCATCGGCACCAACCCCACGGGTCGCAACGAGATCAAGATCCGCGGCATGGGCGGTGACTACACCCTGCTGCTGGTCAACGGCAAGCGGGTCAACGCCCGCGAGACCCTGGGCAGCTCCTTTGGCAACGACTTCGACTTAAGCTCCATCCCCATGGCCGCCATCGAGCGCATCGAAGTGATCCGCGGTCCCGTCTCCTCCCTGTACGGGGCCGATGCCCTCGGCGGCGTGGTCAACGTGATCCTGCGCCAAGCCAAGGAGAACACCGAAGCGGCCGTCGGCTACACCCACACCATGCCCACCAAGGGGGATGGCGGGGATGCCAACCAGGGTAGCGCCTTCGTCTCCGGCGCCCTGATCGACAACAAGCTGCTGGGCAGCGTGGTGGTGGAAGGCTATCAGCGGGATCGCTGGAAGAGCGAGCAGTCCAACAACCCGGATGCCGACGCCCTGGAGAAACGGGAAGTGGTCAACGTGCTCTCCAGCCTGAAGTGGCTGGTGGCCGACAACCAGGACATCGACTTCGATCTGGGTTACAACCAGAACGACATGGACAGCTACTTCAACAACGTGCCCCGTGCCCCGACCGCACCGGCCACCCCCCACAACGTGCAGAAACTCGATCGCCTGAGCCTGGGGCTGACCCACAACGGCCGTTGGGAACACTTCGACAGCCGCGCTCGTTACTACTTCGAGCAGACCGATCTGATGGATGACTCCCAGCTCAACGGTGGCGCCGCCGACATCACCCAGACCAACAACACGGTGGATGGCCAGTTGAGCGGCTACCTCGGGGATCACCTGCTGACCTCGGGTGCAGAGTTCCGCAAGACCGAGCTGGAGCACAGCCGCAGCATCCAGAACAGCAGCGTGGATGCGAGCCAGAGCGCTCTCTACCTGCAAGACGAGTTCGGCTTTGGGGATCTGGCCCTGACGCTCTCCGGCCGTCTGGATCACCACGAGACCTATGGCAACGAGTTCAGCCCCCGTGCCTACGCCCTCTACTCCCTGAGTGACGAGTGGGTGATCAAGGGCGGCGCCGGCAAGGCGTTCAAGGCCCCGACCCTGGCCCAGTCCAGCGAAGGGTTCGCCACCACCGCCTGCCGCGGCGCCTGCAAGGTGATCGGCAACCCGGATCTGAAGCCGGAAACCTCCGTCAGCTACGAGCTTGGCACCGCCTACAACGCCGATCGCTTCGGCGCAGGGGTGACCGGCTTCCACAACGAGATCGAGGATCTGATCCAGAGCGATCAGTGGGGCCCGGGCTACCGTCCGACCGTCATGACCTACCTCAACGTCAAGAAGGCCCGCATCAAGGGGCTGGAGCTGACCGGCTGGTTCGACGTGCTGGACAACGTGCAGCTGACCGGCAACCTGACCCTGCTGGACTCCGAAGACAAGAGCACGGGTGACGATCTGGCCAAGACCCCGGATCACACCGGCAACATCGGCCTGGACTGGAAGGCGAGCGACGTGGTCAGCGCCAACCTGGCCTGGCAGTATGTCGGCAGCCAGGTGATCAAGGTGCCGGCTCGCAACGCCCAGGCATTCACCTCCAAGCACTACCAGACTCTGGACGTGAACACCAAGTGGACCGTCACGCCGGCCCTGGACTTCAAACTCGGCATCACCAACCTCACCAACACCCAGCGTGACGAGGTGGCGACCGACGCCGACTTCATCCTGGAAGGTCGCACCGTCTACGCAGGGGTCGATTACAAGCTGTAATCCATCCTGTATGCGGGAGCCCCGGTCGCGGGGCTCCCTTTTTGCGTTTCTGCCTCCCCGAATTCAAGGAGTCATTGAGTGCTCAGATACCAAGCTCGGCTGTTCTGGCTCAGCGTGCTGCTCCTCTTCCTGCTGATTTGTCTGTCACTGGCCACCGGGGCCGGTGTCTATGGTGGCCGCGAGGTCGCCGGTTTCCTGATGGGCGATCCCGCCTTCGTGGCCGATGAAAAGCTCGCCATGATAGTCCATACCCTGCGCCTGCCCCGTACCCTGGCAGCCCTGGTGGTGGGGGCGTCACTCTCCCTGGCGGCCTCCATGCTGCAAAGTGCCACCCGCAACCCTCTGGCCGAACCCGGCCTGCTCGGGGTCAATGCCGGCGCCGTCTTTGCTCTGGTGATCGGCCTCACCTGGTTTGGTGTCGAATCCGCCTACGGCTATCTGCTCTGGTCCGGCATGGGGGCCCTGCTCGGCAACCTCATCGTGCTGGGCCTCGGCCTCATGGTGGGGCGCTCCAACCCCCTCAAACTCATCCTAGTAGGAGTCGCCCTCTCCGCCACCTTCGGCGGTCTTTCCAACTTCCTGCTGCTCTCCAACCGGGTGGTGCTGGAGCAGTTCCGCTTCTGGAACTTAGGGTCCCTTGCCGCCTCCAGTCTGGAAGCGGTACTCACCGTGGTCCCCTTCGCCCTGGCCGCCCTGCTGCTGACCCTGGCGCTCTGTCGCCCTCTCACCCTGATGCAGATGGGGGATCACCAGTCCAGGGCCCTCGGCATCCGCCCCACCCGGGTGCGGATCGGCGTGCTCTTGGCCGCAACGCTCTTCACCGCCTGCGCCATCGCCATCGCCGGTCCCATCGGCTTTGTCGGCTTCCTCGCCGCCTACTGCGCCCGCCTGGTGGAGCCGGTTCGCCTCGCCATCCAGGTGCGCTTCTCCGCCCTGTTCGGGGTGCTCTTTCTGCTCGGTGCCGATGTGCTGGCCCGCTGGCTGATCCAGCCCTACGAGCTGCCCAACGGCGTCATTCTGGCGCTCATCGGGGCGCCCGTGCTCATCCTGGTGGTGCGCAGCGGCGGCTTCCGCTCCCTGCTGGCCGTCAAATAAGGTGCCACGCCCATGAAGAACTCTCTCTCACTCCCGAGCGGCACCCTCTGCCTTCGCCTTGGCAGCCACACCCTGTTGCTGCACCGCCGCACCTGGCTCATCACCCTGGGGCTCCTGGTCGCCCTCACCCTGCTCTCCCTGCTGGCCCTCACCCTGGGGTCCGGCAAGATCACCATGATGGGGGTGATCCAGACCCTGCTCGGGGAGGGAAGCCGACTCGATCAGGTAACCGTCTTCAAGATCCGACTGCCGCGCCTGTTGGCGGTGCTGGTGGCCGGCGCCGCCATGGGACTCTCGGGCTGCCTGGTGCAGACCCTGGTGCGCAACCGCCTCGCCACCCCGGACATGATCGGGGTCAACGAGGGGGCATCCCTGGCCATCATCATCTTCTCTCTCTATCTGACCCTGGGCACCTGGCCCTGGTGGGCCGCCCCCTTCGGCGCCCTGTTTGCCGCCGCCGTGCTCTATGCCCTGTGCAACAAGCCGGGGGAGCAGGGCTACCTGTTCGTGGTGATCGGCATCGGGGTCTCGGAGCTGATGAACGCCCTCGGCCAGTTCGTCATGTCCACCCAGTCCCTGGTACACCTCACCAGCCTCTATCTGTGGAACATGGGCAACTTCGTCGGTCAGGGCTATGGCACCCTGCTGCCGGTGAGCCTGCTGCTCCTGCTCATCTGTCCCTGGACCGTCTGTCTCTCCCGCTCCCTCGGCGTGCTGCGCCTGGGACCGGTGACGGCCAGCACCCTCGGGGTCAACGTGAACCGGGTCCAGCTCGGGGTGCTGGCCCAGGCCATCATCGTCGCAGCCCTTGGCACCGCCATCGGCGGCCCCGTGGTCTTCATTGCCATGGCGGCCCCCATCCTTGCCTCCTGGCTCAGCCGGGATCGCATCGTGCCGCTCTGGATTGCCGCCCTGTGCGGCGCCCTGATGCTGCTCGCAAGCGACACCCTGGTGCGGGTGCTGGCCAGCCCCCACGAGGTGGCCACCGGCATCATGACCCGCATTCTCGGCGGCCTGCTGCTGCTCTTCATCCTGCTCAAAGATCGCCAGAAGGCCGACTGACCATGGCATTCATCCATTTTCAATACAGACCGAGGGCCGCCCGATGACGCTCACCGTGAACCGACTCCAGTTCGGCTACCCGCAAAAGACCATCTTCAAGGAGATCTCCTTCTCCCTCCCCCGGGGCAAGCTGGTGGGGATCGTCGGCCCCAACGGCGGTGGCAAATCCACGCTGCTCAAGCTCCTTGCGGGACAGGAGCAGCCCCGGTCCGGGGAGATCCTGCTCAAGGAGAAGCCACTCGGTGCCTATGGCGCCAAAGCCCTGGCTCGGGAACTCGCCTATCTGCCCCAGCGCCCCCTGGTCCCCCCCGGTATCCTGGTGGAGCAGCTGGTGCAATATGGCCGCCATCCCCATCAGGGCTGGTTCAATCAGTGGAGCGAGGAGGATGCCCGCATGGTGGACTGGGCCCGGGAGCGGATGCAGCTTGATGCCATCTGGCACCAGAGCGCCAGTTCGCTGTCCGGCGGTCAGGCCCAGCGGGTGTGGCTCGCCATGGTGCTGGCCCAGGATGCGGACATCATCTTGCTGGACGAGCCCACCAGCGCGCTGGACATCGGCCACCAGACCGAGGTGATGGAAGCCATCCATCGGGTCACCGCCGAGGGCAAGACGGTGCTTATCGTCATCCACGATCTCGCCACCGCCGCCCGCTACTGTGACGAGCTGATTGCTCTGGGGGATGGCGCCATCCAGGCCATGGGCCCGGCCCGGGAGGTGGTGACCAAGCCCCTCATCGATCGCCTCTACCAGACCGATGTGGACATACTGCACGCCCCCGGCGACGGGGCCCCTGTCATCGTGCCCCGCCGACGGGCTGACGAAGTGCCTCGCCTGCGCGCCGACCATGGCGTGTCGGCCTGAGCCATACCCTGTGCCAGAGAAAGAAACCGCCTGATGGCGGTTTCTTTCTCTGGGCTTTGCGTTGGCGTTATCCGGGCGCTGGCATCGTGCTCACAGCAGCAAGACGGTGAGCACGCCCCCCGGCAGGGCTTGCCAGTGCAGGGTGGCGCGCCAGCCGGCTGGCAGGGTCGGCGTCAGCGGGCATTTGAGCTCCAGGGTGAGAGTCTGCGCCGTCATGGCGAGCCAGCGGGCATCGAGAAAGTCAAAGTAGCGCCCCACCCGGGAATAGAGCCCCTTGAAGAGGCTCTCCTTGGCGGAAAAAACCAGAGTCAGTCCCTCTGCCAGGCTCAGCTGGGCGTCGTGAGCCCCCGCCTCCAGCCGTCCCCACTCCTCCCCATCCATGATGCCGGGCCAGAGCTTCGCCCCTTGGTCGCCATCGAGCCAGGCCTCCAGATCCAGCCCGATTCCCTCCTGGCCCGGGCGCACCGCACACAGGGCCAGCCCCTGCCCCGCCAGCTGGCTGTGGCTGATGCTCCCCTCCACCCCTTCAGGCCAGAGCGGCTCTCGGGCACTTCCGATGGCCACCGTACTCCCCGCCAGGCCGAAGGGGCGCAGGGCCTCGCGGGCCGCGAGGCGCCCCGCCAGAAACTCCCCGAGGCGCTTGGGGGCAGCCCCCTGCAATGAAGCAGGCAGGATGATGCCCTGGGCCCCAAAGCACTCCGGCGAGAAGGCGGCGGGATCGAAACAGACCCGATGAAGAGGCAGCGTCTCCAGGCCCGGCAGGCACAAGGTATCGGATTGACGGACAAAGGATCCATCGAGTGAGGGACAACGAGGCAACATGAAAGGCTCCTGACAGGGGCCTGCGATGGTACCAAAGCAAGCCGAGGTCATGCCACAAATACAAATGACAACGTTTCTCACTTGCTTTGTGGTAGCATGTCCCCGCCCATTCGGGGCTGGCCGGGCGGCTCTCAGGCACTTTCCACAGACTCCGGCCCACCGATTTCACCCATAAGGATGTCACCATGAAGATCTTCTCCCCGCTGGCCACCTTGCTCATGCTGGCCAGCCTGACGGGCTTCCAAGCCCAGGCGGGCAGCCGCCAGGTCATCGATGCCAACGGCCAGCCCCAGAGCGTCCCCGATGCGCCCCGGCGAGTCGTCGTGTTGAGCGAACTCGATCTCGACAGCGCCCTGACTCTGGGGGTGCAGCCGGTAGGCACCGTCAATGGACGCGGCCAGTCCACCCTGCCCCGCTATCTGCTGGGCAAGGCGGGCAAGGAGATCGCCGTGGTCGGGGATCTGGACAACCCCAATCTGGAGACCCTCATCGATCTGGAGCCGGACCTCATCCTCACCGGCCAGACCAAGCCCGAGCTCCTGGCCCTGCTCAAGGAGATCGCCCCCACCGTCGTCACCGGCAACTGGGGCGAGCCCTGGAAAACCGTGTTCGACCGCAGTGCCGACGCGATGAACCGGGGGGCCGAGGCCAAGGCGTTCCTCACCCGGTATGAGGCTCGCCTGGCAGAGGCCCGCAGCAAGCTTGCACAGCATCAGGGGGAACAGATGAGCATAGTGCGCTGGAACCCCAAGGGGCCGAGCTACATGCACGGCGGCACCTTTGCCAGCAGCGTGGTCACCGAGATGGGGCTCACCCGACCCTCCCACCAGATTGGCGACAAGAGCCCCCACTCCCCGGCCCTGAGCCTCGAATCCCTCAACCTGCTGGACGGTGACTGGCTGGTGATCGGCACCCTCAGCACCAGCGGGGATGCGGTGGATGCCATGAAGCAGGCCGAGCAGACCCCGGCCTTCCAGCAGCTCGGCGCCATCAAGGGCAAGCGCTTCGGCGCCGTGGACGGGTCACTCTGGACCTCCACCGGCGGCCCCCAGGCGGCCCTCAAGGTGATCGACGACGTCGAGCGCCTGCTGACCAAACCGGATGCCGCCCCCATCGCTCACTAATCCCCCCTCGGTTGACGGCCAACAAGAAGCCCGCATGATGCGGGCTTCTTTTTAGGTTCTTCGCGGGATCTTGGGGAAGTGGAAGTTGACAGACAGGGTGCTGGTAAACTGGCTGTCTCCAAACA
>NZ_JAPCJD010000018.1:0-69747 GCF_027707845.1 Aeromonas sp. QDB14
GAGAGTAGGACACTGCCAGGCACCCAATACAAGAAACCCCGCTCACTCGAGCGGGGTTTTTTATTGCCTGAAATTCAGCACTCACTGGAGTGCAAGCGGGCACTATGGTGCTGTTTCCCGCCGTGTTTTCTGATACTCGCATTCATCATCCCAGCCAATATCGACGTGTTTGTGGCCTGTATCTGTTCAATATCTCTTCGAAAGCCTGCGTTCTGGATATAAAAAGCACAGAATGTGATGCTTCTACCTTTCTTGTCATGCCTGCTCTGGTTTAATTCCCGGGTCCACATCGATGGACCAAGGAATCACAATAATTTGAGGAATGGACACATGTTCAAAAGAACAGTAACGATGATGCTGGCGGCGGGAACCCTGGTATTAGGCGGTTGCGCATCCAATGGTGGTGCAGAGCAGGCGGCGGCGGACAACAGCGACTTCGGCGGCAAGTCCATCTACCTGCGTGGTGAGATGAACGACTGGATGGCCACCGACGAAAGCAAGGTCGTCAAGGTTGCCGACAAGCTCTACATGGCCAAGGGGACGCTCAAGAAAGAGTGGGCTCCTTACAAGTTCAAGTTTGCCGACTCCGGCTGGAGTTGTGGCACCAACTTCGGTTACAAGAGCCCGAGCGATGGCGTTGCCGTGCTCGGCGGGGAACCTGTACCGGTCAACCCGTGCTCCAAGTATGAGGACATGAAGTTCTCGCCCGAGGCGGATGGCGTCTATGAGTTCTATCTGAATATGGCGGGTGAGACACCGAGCGTATACGTCAAGAAACCCTGAGATACTCTCTCGCTTTAAATCTCTCGGAAATTGAAACGGTTAAATGCCCTGGCCCAGAAATCTGCTGGCTGGGGCATTTTTTTAGGATAGAATCGGCGCCTTCATGACGGATAAATCACAATATATTGTGTTTTAAGTCCTTAAATTCACTACTGGTAGTATTTTTGTCACGATATTGCCCCATTCACAGGAGGTTGATTGACCATGGCTAAATCCATTCCGGTACTGGAGGGCGTCACCGCCAGCCGCCAGATCCCTCTGCAGGAGACGTCTCTCGAGATCTGGGACAGCAAGTATCGTCTCAAGAGCAAGGATGGCGCCCCCATCGACGGCTCCATCGACGAGACCTACCAGCGTGTCGCTCGCGCGCTGGCTGCGCAGGAGCGCGAACCCGACACCTGGTATGAACCCTTCCTGTGGGCCCTGCGCAATGGTGCCATTCCGGCGGGCCGTATCACCTCCAACGCCGGGGCGTTTGAGCACAAGCCGGCGACCTCCACCATCAACTGCACCGTCTCCGGCACCATTGAGGATTCGATGGACGATATCCTCGGCAAGGTGCACGAGGCGGGGCTGACCCTGAAGGCGGGTTGCGGCATCGGTTACGACTTCTCGACCCTGCGACCGCGTGGAGCCTTCGTTTCGGGAGCGGGGGCCTATACCTCGGGGCCGCTCTCCTTCATGGATATCTACGACAAGATGTGCTTTACCGTCTCCTCTGCCGGTGGCCGTCGTGGCGCCCAGATGGGCACCATGGATATCCGTCACCCCGATGTCGTCGAGTTCATCCAGGCCAAGCGGGAGGATGGTCGCCTGCGTCAATTCAACCTCTCCCTGCTCATCACCGAAGAGTTCGTCAGTGCGGTGAAGGAGGATGCACCCTGGCAACTGATCTTCCCCTACACCGCCAAGGAGGTGGAGCAGGATGGCATCGCGCTGGATGACCCTGCGAGGGTGGTCTGGGCGGACTGGCCCAACAAGGAGGGTGTGGTGATCAACGAGCTGGGCCAGGTGGCCTGCAAGGTCTACAAGACCCTGCCCGCGCGCAAGCTGTGGAACGTCATCATGACCTCTACCTACGACTATGCGGAGCCCGGTTTCATCCTGATCGACAAGGTGAACCAGATGAACAACAACTGGTTCTGCGAAGAGATCCGTGCCACCAACCCCTGCGGTGAACAGCCTCTGCCGCCCTATGGGGCCTGTCTGCTGGGCTCGGTCAACCTGACCACCTTCGTGCGCGATCCCTTCACCGAGCAGGCCGCCTTCGACTGGCCCGCGTTTCGCAAGGTGGTGGCCATCTTCACCCGTATGCTCGACAACGTGGTGGAGATAAACCAGCTGCCGCTGGCCAAGCAGCGCGAGGAGATCACCGCCAAGCGTCGCCACGGCATGGGCTTCCTGGGGCTGGGCTCGACCCTCACCATGCTGCGCATCAAGTACGGCTCTGCGGCCTCCGTCGCCTTCACCGAACAGGTCTCCCAGGAGCTGGCGATGACCGGCTGGCAGGAGTCTCTGCGTCTGGCGAAGGAGAAGGGGCCGGCCCCCATCATGGAGCAGGAGTTCGAAGTCACCGGCAAGATGCTGCGTCTGCGCCCCGAAATGGCGGCAGATGGCATCAAGCTCGGCGACAAGGTGAAGGGCAAGGTGTTGCATGCCCGCTACAGCCGCTACATGCAGCAGGTGGCCGAGGTGGATCCCGCTCTGGTAGCCGAGCTGGCCGAGGTGGGTGGACGCTTCACCCACCACAGCAGCATAGCGCCGACCGGTACCATCTCCCTGTCGCTCGCCAACAACGCCAGCAACGGCATCGAGCCGAGCTTTGCCCACCACTACAGCCGCAATGTCATTAAACCGGGCAAGAAGAGCAAGGAGAGCGTGGATGTCTACTCCTTCGAGCTGCTGGCCTATAGGGAGCTGGTGAACCCGGCCGCCATGCCCTATGCCGAGGAGGAGGGTAGCCGCCTGCCGGATTACTTCATCACCGCGGACGACGTCACGCCGACCGGGCACGTGGATATCCAGGCGGCGGCCCAGCGCTGGATCGACTCCTCCATCTCCAAGACCGCCAACGTGCCGACCGATTTTCCGTTCGAGCAGTTCAAGGATATCTACCTCTATGCCTCGGACTCCGGCCTCAAGGGCTGTACCACCTTCCGCTTCAACCCGGCCGCCTTCCAGGGCGTGCTGGTGAAGGAGAAGGATCTGGAGAACACCAGTTACGAGTTCACCCTGGAAGATGGCACCGTCATCACGGCGAAGGGGAACGAGGAGATCGAATACGATGGCGAGCTGCACACCGCCGCCAACCTCTATGACGCCTTGAAAGAAGGCTATTACGGCAAGTTCTGAGGACGAGACATGGTCAAGAAAATCGACAGAAAAATCGTCGCCTACAAGGTAAAAACCCGGGATGAGCCGCAAGATGCGCCGACGCCCCAGGATGACGTGGTGCACATGCATGAAACCGTGTTGCGCCCGGAGCGGTTGATGGGCACCACCTACAAGCTGAAAACGCCGGAGCATGTCTCCGAGCACTCGCTGTTCATCACCATCAACGACATCATTCTCAACGAGGGCACGGTGCACGAGACCCGGCGCCCGTTCGAGATCTTCATCAACTCCAAGAGCCTGGAGCACTATCAGTGGATAGTGGCGCTGACCCGCATCATCTCGGCGGTGTTTCGCAAGGGAGGGGACGTCACCTTTCTGGTGGAGGAGTTGCGCTCCGTGTTCGATCCCAAGGGGGGGTACTGGAACAAGGGCAAGTACGTGCCCTCTCTCATCGCCGAAATTGGCAACGTGATCGAAACCCATCTCACCGAGATCGGCATGCTCAAGGTGCCCGGGCTGGACGAGCACCAGCAGGCGTTCCTGGCCGAGAAGCAGGCGCAATTGCAGGCACAGCAACAGGCAGAAGAGCAGCCGGCGGGCAGCGGTTTCCCACCCAGTGCCGCGCTCTGCTACAAGTGCCACACCAAGGCGCTGGTGCAAAAGGATGGCTGCATGACCTGTCTCAATTGCGGGGATTCCAAGTGCGGTTGAGGTGCTGATTGCCACCAAAGGCCGGCAACATGCCGGCCTTTTCGTTGCTGATTTTATGTTCGAACGACGCCCATGATGGCAGCGATTTGTTGCGCACCGGTAAATTCGGGCGTAGCGTTGGGGGTAATAAAACTGTCACGGCCGTGTGGTTTCAATGACATCTGAGATTCACACACGTGGCACCTTCAGTGCCAAGGAGGATGCTTATGGACAACACGGACCGAAAGCTGTTTATCCTGGATACCAACGTTCTGCTTCACGAACCCCTCGCCATCTACTCCTTCAAAGAGCACGACGTGCTCATCCCCATGACGGTGCTCGAAGAGCTCGACAACATCAAGGATCGCCAGAAGGACGTCAGCCGTGATGCCCGCATCGCCATCCGTGCCCTGGAAGATGTCTTCCGCGATGCGACTCCGGAGCAGATAGTGCAAGGAGTGGCACTGGCCGGCGAGGCGAGCGGCCGTATCTCCATCTTCAGCGATCACCATCTGCCCCAGGATGCCGAGGTGTTCACCGACAAGGAGGCGGACAACCGCATCATCAACGCCGCCCTCTACCTGCAAAAGCACGAGATGAAGCGTCAGGTGGTGCTGGTCACCAAAGACATCAACATGCGCCTCAAGGCCAAGGGAGCAGGTCTTGCCCATGTGGAGGATTACCGCAGCGACCAGCTCATCGACGACATCCGCCTGCTCGCCAAGGGCTTCCAGGTGGTGCCCGGCAGCTTCTGGGAGCGGGTCGGCGAGTGCGACAGCGAAACCCATGGCCGCGATACGGTCCACGTCATCGATGCCAACCTGCTGGAGGGAGTCCACGTCAACCAGTACCTGCTGGACGAGGAGAACTTCTTTGCCGCGCGGGTACTGAGCCACGACGGCAACAAGATCCGCCTGAAAGATCTCGGCCGCGAGCGGCTGATGTCCCGCAAGGCCTGGGGGGTGCATCCCAAGAACGTCTATCAGGGCATGGCGCTGGATGCCCTGCTGGATCCGCACATCGACCTGGTGATCCTGACCGGCCCGGCGGGCTGCGGCAAGACCCTGCTCGCCATGGCGGCGGCGCTGGAGCTGGTGATCGAGAAGGGGATCTACGAGAAGGTGATCGTCACCCGCAATACCCCGGAAATTGCCGAGAGCATCGGCTTCCTGCCCGGCACCGAGGAGGAGAAGATGATGCCCTGGCTGGCGGCGGTGACCGACACCCTGGAGGTGCTGCACAAGCAGGACGAGAACATGAGCGGGTCGCTCAGCTACATCATGGAGAAGGCCAATATCCAGTTCAAATCGGTCAACTTCATGCGCGGGCGCAGCATCCAGAACACCTTCGTGCTGCTGGACGAGTGCCAGAACCTGACCGCGTCCCAGATCAAGACCATCATCACCCGCTGCGGGGAGGGGACCAAGATCGTCTGCTCCGGCAACCTGGCTCAGATCGACTCCAACTACCTGAGCCCGGTGACCTCGGGTCTGACCTACATCGTCGAGCGGTTCAAGGACTTCGACGGCAGTGCCAACATCTTCCTGAACGGGGTGGTGCGCAGCAGGCTGGCTTCGTTCGCCGAGGAAAATCTCTGATTTGACGGGATCTCTGCATGAGAAAGGGGAAGTCGGACGGCTTCCCCTTTTTTGATCCCGCCTATCTCATGCCTCTCTCGGTCGGCCCAGGTAGCGCAGCAGCCCGGGGTGATCGCTGCTGTGCAGGATATCCGGCTTGCCCTGCAAGGCGATGCGCCCTGCGTCGATGAAAAGCACCTGATCGGCGATGAGCTGGGCATCCTCCGGGTTGTGAGAGACCATCAGCACGGTGATGCCCTGCTCGCAGGCGAGGCGGGCGACCTCCGCCAGCATCTCCCGGCGCAGGGCCGGATCGAGGGCCGAGAAGGGCTCGTCCAGCAGCAGCAGCGGCCTGCCCCGCACCAGGGCGCGGGCCAGCCCCACCCGCTGCTGCTGGCCGCCGGAGAGCTGCTCCGGCAGGCGCGTCAGCATCTCCCCCAGGCCCACCTTGTCAGCGGCCTCCTGCACCTGCCTTTTCTGGGCCGGATTCAAGCGCAGGCCGGGATGCAGGCCGATGGCGATGTTGTCGAACACCGACAGGTGCAGGAAGAGGTTGTGATCCTGGAACAGGGTGGTGACCGGGCGCTCGGCGGGGCCCAGTGACTGCAGATCCTGGCCGTCGAAGGTGAGGGTGCCCGACTCCACCGGCACGAAGCCCGCGATCATGCCGAGCAGGGTGGACTTGCCGGCGCCGCTCGGACCGATGAGGGCGGTGATCTCCCCTTTGGGCAAGGTCGCACTGAAGGTCACCTGCCAGTCGGGATAACTGGTGACCAGTTCCTCAATTACCAGCATGTTTGGCTCCTGAATGTCGTTTTATAGAACAACAAGTAAGAAAAATTGATGAAAGGCAGCGTGAGTGACTGCCCCAAGGGGCGCCCCAGGGGCGTGCCCAGCCGGATCCTGGGGGCGGGGAGGCGGCAATGCCGCCGGGGATCAGTGATCCACATGCCTGCCTCCCAGTCCCCGCTCCACCAGCCAGAACAGGGAGAAGCAGAGGGTGAGCAGCAGCAGGGCGGTGGCGGCCGCCTCGGTCAGCCGGTAGCTGCCGAGCTGCTGATAGAGCAGCCAGGGCAGGGTAGTGAGGGTCTGGCTGCCGAACATGGCGATGGCCCCGAGATCCCCGAGGGACAATATCATCGAGAGCGCCATGGCCAGGGCCAGCGGACGGCGCAGCAGGGGCCACTCCACCAGGCGCAGGCGATGCAGGCCGCGCACCCCCAGACTGTCCGCCAGCCTATCGTACTGGCGCACCACCAGTTGCATGGGGGCCGAGAGAGTGCGCAGCACATAGGGCAGCGCCATCAGGGCGTTGACCAGCACCACCAGCCAGGGGCCCAGGGCAAAGACGTCGGTGAAGGGCATGAACAGGATGAAGAGGCCGGTGGAGAGCACCACCGCCGGGATCATCAGGATCATGGAGCCGCTGGCCTCCCACAGGGCGGCGGCCCGCCGTTTGCGATCCCGCACCCTCAGATGCCGGCTGGTGAGCAGCAGCCCGGCGCCGAGCAAAGTGGCCAGGGAGCCCGCCGCCAGGGCTATGCCCAGGGACTGCCCCCCTGCCTGCCATAGCCGGGGTGAGCCGAGCGCCGCCAGCAGACCGGGGTTGAACCCGGCGACCACGATGGCCAGCAGGGGCGGCAGGAAGATGGCGAGCCCCATGGTCAGGGCCAGGCCATCCACCAGAGCGCTGCCCTTCTGGTGTCTGTCGGGACGCAGGCAGGGGCGACGGCTGGTGAGGCGACTGGCCGGAGTGGTCTGCAGCTTGTGTTGCAGCAGGAGCAGGGCCAGGGTCAGCAGCAGTTGCACCAGGGCGAGCCCGCCAGCGGTGGCGAGATCGAAGTCAAAGCGCAGCGCCTGGTAGACGGCCACCTCCAGTGTGGTGGACTTGGGGCCGCCCCCGAGCGCCAGCACTGTGGTGAAGCTGGTGAAGCAGAGCATGAAGATGAGGCTGGCGAGCCCCGGCAAGATGCCGCGGATGAGCGGCCACTCCAGCAGCCGGAAGATGTGGGAGGAGCGCATGCCGAGCTGGCTGGCGAGGCGCCAGGAGGACTCGGGGATGCTCTCTATGCTCTGCAGGATGAGGCGGGCGGCCAGCGGCATGTTGAAGAAGACATGGGCCAGCAGGATGCCGAACAGGCCGTAGAGGTAGTTGCCGGGATCCAGGCCCAGGCCGTGCAGCAGTTGCGGCAGCCAGCCCTGACGACCGTGCACCGCCACCATGCCGAAGATGGCGATGATGACCGGCAACACCAGGGAGAGGCCGAAGAGCTTGAGCAGCAGGCGGCGTCCGGTGAAACGGCGTCGCGCCAGGGCTCTGGCCACCGGGATGGCAAGCCCCAGGCTCAGCAGGGTGGAGAGCAGTGCCTGCCAGAGGCTGAAACCCAGCACGTGGCGCAGGTAGGGATCGCCTAGCAGGGCGCGGGGGGAGAGGGCCCCCGCCTGCCACAACAGGGCGACCAGCGGCCCAATTGAGAGCAGCAGGATGACCAGGGTGGCTGCACTGCCGGGCAGCCACCAGAGGGTGCGACGACCTGAACTCACTGGGTGACGGCTTGCAGCCATTCGCGGATCCACCCCTTGCGGTTGGCGGCTACCTCGTCAGAGCTGAAGGTGAGTGGCTTAGCTACGGTGATCATCTGTTCGAACCCCTTGGGCAGCGCCACGTCTGTCACCGGATACATCCAGTTGCCGCCGGGGATCTCGTTCTGGAAGGCGGGGCTCACCATGAATTGCAGGAACTGGTCAGCCAGTTTGCCCTGTGTGGCGCCCTTGAGCTTGGCTGCTACTTCCACCTGGCGGTAGTGACCCTCCTCGAACGCGGCCGCCCGGTACTGGGGTTTGCTCTCGGCAATCAGGTGATAGGCGGGGGAGGTGGTGTAGGAGAGCACCATGTCCGCCTCGCCGTCGAGGAACATGCCGTAGGCCTCTGACCACCCCTTGGTGACGGTGACCGTCTTTTTGGCCAGTTGCGCCCAGGCGGTCGGTGCCTCATCCCCGTAGACCGACTTCATCCAGAGCATCAGGCCCTGACCCGGGGTGGAGGTGCGGGGATCCTGATAGATCACCTTGATATCGGGGCGCGCCACCAGCTCCTTCAGGCTCTTGGGGGGCTGCTTGAGCTTGTTGCTGTCATAGACGAAGGCGAAGTAGCCGTAGTCATAGGGGACAAAGGTGTCATCCTGCCAGCCACCCGGCACCTTGAGGTCATCGAGCCTGGTGGAATGGGGGGCGAACAGGCCGCTCTGTTTGGCCTCGCTGATGAGGGCATCGTCCAGCCCCAGCACCATGTCGGCCTTGCTGTGCTGGCCTTCCAGCCGCAGCCGGTTGAGGATGGCGACGCCATCCTCGAGGGGCACCAGATTGAGGGTGCAGCCGCACTCCTTCTCGAAGGCCTGCTTGATCTTGGGGCCCGGCCCCCATTCGGCGGCGAAGGAGCCGTAGGTGTAGACGGTGAGGGTGTCGGCGGCAAACGCCTGGGCAGAGAGCAGGCTGGTGGCGATCAGCAGCAGGGTCTTCATCAATGGCACTCCTGTGGGTGTCGGGGTGCTCATCAATGGCACCTCGCGTGTGGTGAGCGCCGGCGGATGAGGGCACAAAAAACGCGCGCCATGCCTCAAATTCCTCCGCCAGCATTATCTGGATCAGGTTCACGGGTATAATCTCAGCGGTAAACCGCACCCCGTTTGAGCAACGCATCGCATTGTATTGGCGTTCCTGGGGGGAGGCCAGCACTATGTTTCACGGGCCGCATCGTGCGAGCCACCACCAAGGAGGAAGTCCCCAGTGATCACCAGCACCAAGGAAAGACGTGCCTTCCAGCGCATGGTCATCAATGCCCCCGTCACCCTGTTCCAGCATCAGCAGGTGCTGGAGGGGGTCTGCCGGGATCTCAGCGCCAACGGCATGGGCGTCGAGGTGAACAAGCACGCGTTCGATCTTGCCCAGCCCATCCGGGTGAGCCTGGCGACCAGCAGCAATCTTCTGCCTCCCTTCGAGGCCCAGGCTCGCATCGTGCGGGTGCTGGAGGAAGAAGACGGTCTCCTGCTGGCGCTGGAGTTTCTCTCCCTCACCTGAGACCCGGGCGCCCGTCCTCCTCGAGACAGGCCAGCCATGGGCTGGCCTGTCTCATTTCCCCTCATCCTGCACCGGTTGCACGCTCAACTGGCCGCTGTCGACCAGCGTCTTGCTGGTGGGCGCGAGCTGGCCCATGGGCAGCTGGGCCGGGCCGGTCGGCTCCATCAGGAGGTAGGTCTCCCCCGCCCGGCTCAAGGTGGCCTCCCCCGGTTTGGCTGGCAGGGCCACCCCCAGCAGGGCGTGTCCCGGCACGAACACCATGGCCTGCTTGAGATTGGGATACCCCTGGGCCAGCAGGGCGGCCATCAGGGTCACCTTGCTGTCGCAATCCCCCCGGTTCTGCTCCAGCACCTGGCGCGGGCTCAGAAACCCCTTGCCAGAGCGGCCCGACTGGCTGTCGAGCAGTTGATAGGGGATGGCCTGGATGAAGTCGAGCATGTGGGCCACCGTCTTCTGGCGCGCCTCGGTCTCGGTGGCCCCTTCCTGCTTGAGCTGCTCCATCAACGGGGCCAGTTCGTCCCGGCTCTCCAGGGCGATGCGCACATGATCCTGCTTGATGGCGGGAGCGCCGTCGGGGGCAGTGAAGGGCTGGAAGTAGTGCTGCGTGAGCCAGGCGGCCTCCAGTTTGGCCTGCTCGGGCTTGACCCATTGGGAGGCTTCCCGCGCCTTGTCGGCGTTGCGGCTCTTGATGCTGAGGCTCATGGCGGGGCGAACGAGGGAGAACTGCACCTCGGGGAACGCCAGGGGGGCCTGTTGCAGCAAGCTTTGCAGTACGTCTTCCTGCATCCTGGCCGGACGGTAAGCGATGAGAGGGGGCAGCTTGCCCGCCTCCAGCCGGTAGCTGAGCTGCTGCGCCTTGCCCTCCTTGTCCTGCCAGCCGACGTTGAGCTGACCGCCACTGTTGGTGAAAGAGGTCTGTCCGCCCAGGGCCGGGAGGCTGAGCAGCAGGCAGAGCAATGAAAGGGCGCCCCTTGCGGACATAGGTGTCTCCTGTCGGACATGCAGAGGTGGTGGGCTTTGTACAGCGACCCGACAATAAAACAGGGAGCCTCGGCTCCCTGTTGATTCTACTCGCTTTCTTGTCGCAGGCTCGTCAAATCCAGCTTGGCTGCTTCGCCTCGAAGGCGCTGATGGCGGCCTCGTGCTGCAGGGTCAGACCGATGGCATCCAGCCCGTTGAGCAGACAGTAGCGACGGAACTCGTCGATTTCGAAGCCGAACGTGAGGCTGCCTGCACGCACCTGGTTGGCCTCCAGATCCACTTCGATCTCGATGCCCGGCTGGGCGGCGACCAGCTGGAACAGGGCGTCGACCTCCTCCTCCTTCAGACGAACCGGCACCATGCCGTTGTTGATGGCGTTGCCGTAGAAGATGTCGGCAAAGCTCGGAGCGATCATGGTCTTGAAGCCGTAGTCCGCCAGCGCCCAGGGGGCGTGCTCGCGACTCGAGCCGCAGCCGAAGTTCTCGCGGGCCAACAGGATGCTGGCACCGGCGAATTGCGGTTTGTTCAGTACGAACTCCGGGTTGGGCTGCTCCCCTGCATCGTCCAGGAAGCGCCAGTCGTGGAACAGGTGCTTGCCAAAGCCGATGCGGTTGACCTTCTGCAGGAACTGCTTGGGAATGATGGCGTCGGTGTCGACGTTGGCGCTGTCGAGGGGAACGACGATCCCTTTATGCTGTTTGAAACCTGTCATCATGTTCTCCTTGTCGTTACAGCGCACGAATGTCGGCGAAGCGGCCGGTGACGGCGGCGGCGGCGGCCATGGCCGGGCTCACCAGGTGGGTGCGGCCGGCACGACCCTGACGCCCCTCGAAGTTGCGGTTGCTGGTGGAGGCGCAGCGCTCCCCTGGTTGCAGCCGGTCGTTGTTCATGGCCAGACACATGGAGCAGCCGGGCAAACGCCACTCAAAGCCTGCCTCGATGAAGATCTTGTCCAGCCCCTCGGCCTCGGCCTGGGCCTTCACCTGCTCGGAGCCCGGCACCACCAGGGCCTGTACCCCGGCGGCCACCTTGCGACCGCGGGCGATGGCGGCAGCCGCGCGCAGATCCTCGATGCGGCTGTTGGTGCACGAACCGATGAACACCTTGTCGATGGCGACCTCGGAGAGCTTCTGACCCGGTTGCAGGTCCATGTAGGCGAGTGCCTTGCGGGCGGACTGCTGCTCCACCGGATCGGCGAAGGATTCCGGTGCAGGGATGGGCTCATTGACGGCAATGACCTGGCCCGGGTTGGTTCCCCAGGTCACTTGCGGGGCGATGTCGGCGGCGTCGAGCACCACTTCGGCGTCGAAGTGGGCACCTTCGTCGCTCTTGAGGGTCAGCCAGTAGGCGATGGCCTGCTCCAGCGCCTCCCCCTTGGGAGCGAACTCCTTGCCACGGATGTAGTCGATGGTGGTCTGGTCGGGGGCAATCATGCCCGCCTTGGCGCCGAGCTCGATGGCCATGTTGCACACCGTCATGCGCCCTTCCATGGTGAGCCCCTCGATGGCTTCACCGGCGAACTCCACCACGTAGCCGGTCCCGCCTGCATGACCTACCTTGCCGATGATGGCGAGCACCACGTCTTTGGCGCTGATGCCTGCGGCCAGCTTGCCGTTGACAGAGATACGCATGGTCCTGGCGCGGCCCTGTTTCAGGGTCTGGGTGGCCATCACGTGTTCCACTTCGGAGGTGCCGATACCGAATGCGAGCGACCCGAAGGCGCCGTGGGTGGCGGTGTGGGAGTCACCGCAGACGATGGTGGTGCCGGGCAATGTGATGCCGAGCTCGGGGCCCATCACGTGGACGATGCCCTGGTACTTGTGGTTCAAGTCATAGAGACGAACCCCGAACGCCTTGCAGTTGGCGGCGAGCGTCTCCATCTGGATGCGGGCCATCTCGCCGGAGGCGGCGATGTCCTTGGTGGTGGTGGAGACGTTGTGATCCATGGTGGCCCAGGTCAGATCCGGGCGACGCAGCTGGCGGTTCATGGCGCGCAGGCCGTCGAATGCCTGGGGGCTGGTCACTTCATGCACCAGGTGACGGTCGATGTAGATGAGAGGGGTTTCCCCTTCCACTTCCCGCACCACGTGTGCGTCGAACACTTTCTGATAGAGGGTCTTGGACATTGCTCGGTTTCCTTGTTATCGATGCCGTGGGATCAGATGCGCGCGGCGATCTGGCTGCCCATGTCGGCCGTGCTCTGCACCGGGTGCGTGGCGCTGGCCTGATGCAGGTCGGCGGTGAAATAGCCTTCTGCCAGGGTCTGGGCCACGGCCTGCTCGATGGCCTGGGCGGCGGCTTCCTGGCCGAGACTGTAACGCAGCATCAGGGCGGCGGAGAGGATCTGGGCGATGGGATTCGCAATCCCCTTGCCGGCGATATCCGGGGCCGAGCCACCGGCCGGCTCGAACAGACCGAAGCCGGATTCGTTGAGGCTGGCGGAGGGGAGCAGGCCCATGGAGCCGGTGATCATGGCGCACTCGTCGGAGAGGATGTCACCGAACAGGTTGGAGCAGAGCAGCACGTCGAACTGGGACGGATCCTTGATGAGCTGCATGGTGGCGTTGTCGATGTACATGTGGTTCAGGGCCACATCCGGGTAGGACTTGGCGACCTCGGTCACCACCTCGCGCCACAGGATGGAGGAGGCGAGCACGTTGGCCTTGTCGATGGAGGTGACCCTGGCCTTGCGCACCCGGGCCGATTCAAACGCTATCTTGGCGATGCGCTCGATCTCGAAGCGGTGGTACACCTCGGTGTCGAAGGCCTTCTCGGTGGCGCCTTCCCCTTCACGCCCCTTGGGCTGGCCGAAATAGATGCCGCCGGTCAGCTCGCGCACGCAGGCGATGTCGAAGCCGCGATCGGAGATGTCGGCACGCAGCGGGGAGAACTGCTCCAGACCGGTGTAGATGCGGGCCGGGCGCAGGTTGCAGAACAGTTTGAAGTGGGCACGCAGGGGCAGCAGGGCACCGCGCTCCGGCTGATCGTTGGGCGGCAGGTGCTCCCACTTGGGGCCGCCCACCGATCCGAACAGCACCGCATCGGCCGCTTCGCAGCCTTTGATCGTGCTCTGGGGCAGCGGTGTGCCGTGGTTGTCGATGGCGATGCCGCCGACGTCGTGACGGTCATAGTCGAGGGAGAAGCCGAATTTGGTCTGCACCTTTTCCAGTACCTTGATGGCCTCTGCCATCACTTCCGGGCCAATGCCGTCACCCGGCAATACTGCGATCCGATAACTGCTCATACTCTCTCCGTCTTGATAGTGTGATTCCGTTTCATCCGGGAGGCCGGTCCGGGCCACTGCCCTGGCCCCGGTCCTCCCCATGTCATGCTGTCATCTTGTCCGGCGGCGGGCTCAGACGGTTTCCGATTTGATGGTGTGGTTGCGCTCCATCTGCTCGGCGACCTGGTCCGCGCGCCAGATGCTGTTGATCACGTGGACCAGGGCCTGGGCCGAGGATTCGATGATGTCAGTGGCCAGCCCCATGCCGTGGAACTTGCGCCCCTTGTACTCGGCGACGATATCCACCTGGCCGAGGGCGTTCTTGCCCTCGCCCTTGCCCTTGAGTTCGTATTTATCGATGCGGATCTCGTAGCCGGTGATGCGGTTGATGCACTGGTAGACCGCATCCACCGGGCCGTTGCCGGTGGCGGCCTCGCACACCAGATCCTGGCCTACCTTGAGCTTGACCGAGGCGGTGGCGAGCACCGAGCTGCCGCTCTGCACGCCAAGGTACTCCAGCTTGAAGTGCTCGGGTTCCTCGTGGATCTGGCTGAAGAAGGCGAGGGCCTCCAGGTCGTAGTCGAACACCTGGCCCTTCTTGTCGGCCAGGGTGAGGAACTTGGCGTAGAGATCGTCGAGGTCGTAGCTGCTCTCGGCGTAGCCCATGGACTCCATCCGGTGCTTGATGACGTGGCGGCCGGAGCGGGAGGTCATGTTGAGGTTGTTCTGGGTGAGACCGATGCTCTCGGGGGTGATGATTTCATAGGTGTTCTTCGCCTTGAGCACGCCGTCCTGATGGATGCCTGAGCTGTGGGAGAAGGCGTTGGCGCCGACGATGGCCTTGTTGGGCTGCACCGGCATGTTGCAGATTTGACTGACGAGGGTGCTGGTGCGGTGGATCTCGCTGTGGCGGATGTTGGTGTGTACCCCGAGCAGGTCGGCGCGGGTCTTCAGGATCATCGCGACCTCTTCCAGAGAGCAGTTGCCAGCACGCTCGCCGATGCCGTTGATGGTGCACTCGATCTGGCGGGCCCCCATCTGCACGGCACTGATGGAGTTGGCCACCGAGAGGCCCAGATCGTCGTGGCAGTGCACCGAGATGATGGCCTTGTCGATGTTGGGTACCCGGTTGAACAGGGTATGGATGATGCCGGAGAATTCGGTCGGCACCGTGTAGCCCACGGTGTCAGGAATGTTGATGGTGCGGGCGCCGGCCTTGATGGCGGCTTCCACCATGCGGCAGAGGTTGTCTATCGGGGTGCGGCCCGCATCTTCGCAGGAGAACTCCACGTCATCGGTGTAGCGCAAGGCGTGCTTGATGGCGCCGACCCCCATCTCCAGCACGTCTTCGAAGCTCTTTTTCAGCTTGCTCTCCACGTGGATGGAGGAAGTGGAGATGAAGGTATGGATGCGAAACGCCTCTGCCACTTTCAAGGCTTCGCCGGCGGCATCGATGTCTTTTTGCAGGGCGCGAGCCAGGGCGCAGACCCGGCTGTTCTTGATGTGGCGGGCGATGGTCTGAACCGATTGAAAATCGCCGGGAGAGGAGACGGGGAAACCCACTTCCATGATATCGACACCGAGCCGCTCCAGCGCCTGGGCGATCTGCAGCTTCTCCTTGACCGTCAAGCTGGCCGACAGCGCCTGCTCACCATCACGCAAGGTGGTGTCGAATATGATGACCCGATCTGACATGTGACTTCCCTCTTCCTAAGTTCGCTGCGTGCATCCTGCATGGCATAAAAAAACCCGTGCGGGGTGCACGGGTTTCTGTAAATTCCGGCTATGCCTTAGCCCGGCTACAAGGATCCCGCGCGAGGAGTCGCGATTAGGGAGAGCAGTAGTAGCGGAGCGGCAATACGCATGATGTCTCAATCCTTCCAGTCGATAACGCTACTACCAATAACGAGATTTTTATGCTGTGTCAACCGGAATGGACAGGTTCAATCCACTGGTTTATTTAATCGGATTGTAAAGGAGTGCAAATTCTCTTGTCCCATATTCGGTTCATGCCTGATTATCTGGTCATTCCTGCTGTACTCGATCACCCGCACAATCAGATCGACTTATCAGCCCTTGCTGAATTATCTGAGGTATTCCATGGAAAAACGCAGACCTGGCCGTCCAGTCGGACGTTCCGACATTCGTGACAAGCTGCTTGCCGCCGCACGCGAACGTTTTCTCAACACCCCCTACAGCAAGGTGACGACCCGCGAGATTGCCGAGCTGGCAGGCTCCAATCTGGCGATGATCCACTACTACTTCGGCAGCAAGGAAGGCCTCTACAAGGCGGTGCTGGGGGATGTGGCCGAGCCCCTCGAGCAAGCCTGGCACGACGAGAGCAGCAACCGCAGCCTGACCGATCTGCTCAATACCTACTATCAGGTGATGGCGCCCAACAGCGAGCTGACCTCCGCCATCTCCAGCGCATTGTCCACCGAAAAGAGCCCGGGGCGTGATTTTGTGCTGAGCCGCCTGCTGGATCGCCAACTTCCCCAGTTCGATGCCCTGCTCGAATCCATGCGCTCCAACGGCCAGCTGGCGGACAACCTGGACCCCGAGATGCTGAAGATCTCCTTCCTCAGCATGATGTGGCAGCCATTCGTGATGAAGGATCTCTACGAGCAGGTGTTTGGTCTGACGGTGGACGAGCACTTCATGAGCCGCCTCGCGGCCCACAACTGCCGCCTGATGGAAAACGGCCTGCGCGGTGCCCTGAACTGACTTTTTCGGGATGACGGATGAAAAAGGGCCCCTGGGCCCTTTTTTTCATCAATCTGTTATCTGGGCGTCAACGAAGTGTCATGCCGCCCTCCTAGTCTGCACTCAGGATGCAAGGGAGGGCCGTGATGAACAAGATCCAGCAATGGGACCTGCGGGTGTGCCGTGTCTGCCTGCTTCATCCCTACAATCAGCCGCAGGCCAGGATAAGCCGGCTTGTCTCCCGTACCGGTGACGGCCCCCTCTATGCCGTGGCGGCCTGCCTGCTCTGGTGGCAGGGGAGCGCCGGGCAGGAGGCGGTCAGGGTGGCGCTCTGGGCGTTTGCCCTCGAGTTGCCGCTCTACCTGCTGCTCAAGAATGCCCTCAAACGCCAGCGCCCGGCAGGGCTGCCTGTCTTCATCACCCCGTCGGATCGTTACAGCCTGCCCTCCGGCCACACGGCCGCCGCTTTCCTGATGGCGACCGTGCTGGCCGCCGGCTTCCCCTCCTGGGCTCCCCTGTTGTTTGCCTGGGCGGCGCTGGTGGGGGCGTCCCGCCTGCTGCTCGGCGTGCATTACCTCAGCGATCTGGTGGCCGGTGCCCTGCTCGGCGGTGGCTGTGCCCTGTGGGCGCTCGGCTGGAGCCAGGGATGAGAATACTGTTTGGAGTGCAGGGGACCGGCAACGGTCACATCAGCCGTAGCCGGACCCTGGCGCGTGCCCTGAAGAGCAGGGGAATGGCGGTGGACTACCTGTTCAGCGGCCGCGCCGCCGACGGCTATTTCGAGATGGGGGAGTTCGGGGAGTATCGCACCTTTCCCGGCATCACCTTCGCCAGTCATCAGGGGCGCATCTCGGGCTGGCGCACCCTCAAGGGGCTCTCGCCCCTGCGTTTCTGGCAGGATCTGCGAGCCCTCGACTGCCGAGACTACGATCTCGTCATCAGCGACTTCGAGCCGCTCAGTGCTCATGCCGCCCGTCGCTGGGGCAAGCCCAGCCTCACCATCAGCCATCAGGCGAGCTTCGACTGGCCGATCCCGCGCTGGGGGGAGAGCGGCTTCAACCGCCAGCTGATGCGCCATTTTGCGCCGGTACGCCAGTCCCTGGGGCTGCACTGGTTCCATTTCGGCCAGCCCCTGCTGCCTCCCATCGTCGATCCCCTCGAGCCGGTGCCGGACAACCAGCAGATCCTGGTCTATCTGCCATTCGAGCAGACAGAGACGATCGCGGCCCTGTTGTCGCGTTTCAGCACGCAGTCGTTCATCTGCTTCCATCCCGAGGTGCGCAAGCGTAGCGAGTGGCGCAACATCCGCTTTGAACCTCAGGCCAGAGAGGGGTTCAAGCTGGCGCTGGCCGGTTGTCGCGGGGTCATCAGCAATGCGGGATTCGAGCTTGCCTCCGAGGCGCTCTCTTTGGGCAAGAAGCTGCTGGTCAAACCCCTGGGTGGCCAGTTCGAGCAGTTGACCAACGGCAGGACCCTGGAGCTGATGGGGCTGGCCCAGTTGATGGACAGCCTGGATGCCAATGCGGTGCGAAGCTGGCTGGAGGCCCCTTCTCCTGGCAGGGTACGCTATCCCGATGTGGCAGGAGAGCTGGCCGACTGGTTGCTGGCCGGGGCCGGGGAGGAGGTGGGGGCGCTCTCCCGCCGCCTCTGGGGCAGGACTCTCTTTCCGGAGGAGGTGTGTGACAGCCTGGGGGAGCTTGCCAGCCGTACCGGCCAGGAGCGTCCCTGGTTATCCCAACTCAGCGCCTTTGACTAAACTGAGTCGATCCCACCACGGAGAGGACGGACACCATGCGCTTTACCAATGAAAACGGCGACACCATGACCCTGGCAGACAATCTCACCCTGCATGAGCTGCTCGACATGGGTGTCAGCATTTCGGTCTGCGAAGAGACGGATCCGGATCAGCAGATCTGGCTGGCAGAACCCGAAGACGAGCAGTGAAACCAGCCAGTTTTTGACGGCCCACCCCCTCGGGGTGGGCCGTTTATTTTGTTCCTGACCGACGCGGGCAGCATGATCCGCTGGTTGTTCCCCCCAGGGCCCCTCTTTGTTGCCCGTCTGGTGGCCAAGTCACTGAATGTTAATAGCTGTTTGAAATTTATGACTGTTATGGCCAGACAAAGCCGTGGACAAGCGTTCACGGGCGGGTTAAGTTGGTTTTTCACCCGCTTTTCGGGTGAATGATGGAAAACCCCTATTTTTCTACTATCGACGGCTCCGAACTCGCCTGATCTGCCTGCAGACAACAACAAGACTCGGATCGGCGCTGCCGGGAAGCAGCGGACTGTCGATAGCTTTCGCTTAACGGAGCAAAGCCTGGAGGGCTTTATCATGGAGATGTTATCAGGCGCCCAGATGGTGGTTAGAGCGCTGGAGGATCAGGGAGTGGAACACGTTTTCGGCTACCCTGGTGGCTCAGTGCTCGACATCTATGACGCTCTCTTCGAAAACGGCAAGATGGAGCATGTCCTGGTGCGGCATGAGCAGGCCGCAGTGCACATGGCGGACGGTTACGCCCGCTCCACCGGCAAGGTGGGCACTGTGCTGGTGACCTCGGGTCCCGGCGCCACCAACTGCATCACGGGGATCGCCACCGCCTACATGGATTCCATTCCCCTGGTGATCCTGTCCGGCCAGGTGCCGACCAGCATGATCGGGGAGGATGCGTTCCAGGAGACCGACATGATCGGCATCTCCCGCCCGGTGGTGAAGCACAGCTTCCTGTGCAAGAAAGCCAGCGACATTCCCGAGGCCATCAAGAAGGCCTATTACATTGCCGCCAGTGGCCGCCCGGGGCCCGTGGTGGTGGATCTGCCCAAAGACGTGCAGAATCCGAAAGAGAAGTTCCCCTATCAGTATCCCGAGTCCGTTTCCCTGCGCTCCTACAATCCGACCAAGGCCGGGCACAAGGGCCAGATCAAGCGGGCTGCCAAGCTGCTGACCGAGGCGAGCCGCCCGGTCATGTACGTGGGTGGCGGCGCCATCAACGCCAATGCGGATCACCTGGTGACCAAGCTGGCGGAGCTGCTGAACCTGCCGGTGACTACCACGCTCATGGGGCTGGGCGCCTTCTCCGGCACCCATCCGCAGTTTATCGGTATGTTGGGGATGCACGGTACCTTCGAAGCGAACAAGAGCATGCACAACGCGGATCTCATCTTCGCAGTGGGTGCCCGCTTCGATGATCGCGTGACCAACAACGTAGCCAAGTTCTGCCCCAACGCTACCATAGTCCACATCGACATCGACCCCACCTCCATCTCCAAGACGGTACAGGCCCACGTGCCCATCGTCGGCTCGGTGGAAACCGTGCTGGAACAGATGCTGGAAGTGATCCGCGAGTGCGGCTTTGACAACGACAAGCAGGTGCTGGCGGACTGGTGGGAGCAGATCAACCAGTGGCGCTCCCGCAACTGCCTGGCCTACGAGACCCACCCCACCCTGATCAAGCCGCAGCAGGTCATCGAGACTCTCTACAAGGTGACCAAGGGGGAGGCCTTCGTCGCCTCCGACGTCGGCCAGCACCAGATGTTTGCCGCCCTCTACTACCCGTTTGCCAAACCGCGCCAGTGGATCAACTCCGGCGGTCTCGGCACCATGGGCTTTGGCATTCCCGCCGCCATGGGGGCCCAGTTTGCCAACCCGGAAGCCGTGGTCTGCTGCGTCACCGGCGACGGCTCGGTGCAGATGAACATCCAGGAGCTCTCTACCTGCATGCAGTACGGGGTGCCCATCAAGATCATTTCCATCAACAACCGTGCGCTGGGTATGGTCAAGCAGTGGCAGAAGATGTTCTACGGCGGCCGTCACAGCCACTCCTACATGGAATCCCTGCCTGACTTCGTCAAGCTGGCGGAAGCCTATGGCCACGTCGGCATCGCGGTGAGCGATCCGGCGGAGCTGGAGAGCGCCATGGAGAAGGCCTTTGCCATGAAGGACAGACTGGTGTTCATGGACATCTCGGTCGATCCGGACGAGCACGTCTATCCGATGCAGATCAAATTTGGCGCCATGGACGAGATGTGGCTGAGCAAGACGGAGAGAACCTGATGAGACATATAATTTCCGTTCTGCTGGAGAACGAATCCGGTGCCCTGAGCCGTGTGGTAGGCCTCTTCTCCCAGCGCGGCTACAACATCGAGACCCTGACGGTGGCCCCCACCGAGGATCCCACCCTGTCCCGCATGACCATCGTCACCATGGGGGATGAGCGGGTACTGGAGCAGATCCAGAAGCAGCTGCACAAGCTGGTGGACGTGCTCAAGGTGTGCGATCTCAGCGAAGGGGAGCACATCGAGCGGGAGATCGCGCTGGTCAAGGCGCGCGCCGCCGGTGGTGCCCGTGACGAACTGAAGCGGCTGGCGGACATCTTCCGTGGCCAGATCGTCGACGTCACCCCCGAGCTCTACACGGTGCAGCTCGTCGGGACCAGCGAAAAGCTGGACGCCTTCATCAAGACGGCTGCCCAGACCAACGAGATCATCGAAGTGGTGCGCTCCGGTGTCTGCGGCATCTCCCGGGCGGACAAATCCCTGCGTCCCTGATGTGGCCGGATGTGAAAATAGCTGTTCAAGGGCTCTTCGGAGCCCTTTTTCGTGTCTGGCAGCGTGGGGGCGCCGGTAGGGATGCAGTCCACAGCATCAGGGGGCTATCGAGGGGGTGAAAGAGAAGGGAGAAGGGAGGGTCTTCACCTGTCATTTTCTTTCAAATGATCGGTAAACTATCCACAAAAGCTGTGGAAAACTCTGTAGATTAGCGGTGTGTCTGGCGTTAGTTGCATGATCTTAAAAGGATATTTCAATTTGATCCTGGCTGGATCGCATTTGTGCAATCCCCTGGCGAGGGTGTGAGCGTTTGCTTATCCCTCGTGCTTTGCCAAGGGCGGAACGCGGATCTGTCCGTAGATCCGGACGGGATCCCGACCTGATCTTGCTGATCAACATTTCTGGGCGCGAGCCATAAAAAGACCCGCCTCTCGGCGGGTTTTTCAGTGCATCGGACTGCGGGTCGATTACTCGGCCTGGGCTGCCTGGATGCCGGTCAGGGCGATGGTGTAGACGATGTCGTCCACCAGGGCGCCGCGAGAGAGGTCGTTGACCGGCTTGCGCATGCCTTGCAGCATGGGGCCGATGGAGACCAGCTCGGCGGAGCGCTGTACCGCCTTGTAGGTGGTGTTGCCGGTGTTGAGATCCGGGAACACGAACACGGTGGCCTTGCCGGCAACCGGGGAGTTCGGTGCCTTGGACTTGGCGACGTTCTCCATGATGGCCGCATCGTACTGCAGCGGGCCGTCGATGATGAGGTCGGGACGCTTGGCCTTGGCCAGCTCGGTCGCCTCACGCACCTTCTCCACATCCGCGCCGGCGCCGGAGGTGCCGGTGGAGTAGGAGATCATGGCCACGCGCGGCTCGATGCCGAAGGCGGCAGCGGAGTCGGCGGACTGGATGGCGATCTCGGCCAGCTGCTCGGCGGTGGGATCCGGGTTGATCGCGCAGTCACCGTAGACCAGCACCTGATCCGGCAGCAGCATGAAGAAGATGGAGGAGATCAGGGAAGAGCCCGGGGCGGTCTTGATGATCTGCATCGGCGGACGGATGGTGTTGGCAGTAGTGTGCACGGCGCCGGATACCAGGCCGTCGACCTCGTTGCGCTCCAGCATCATGGTACCCAGTACCACGTTGTCTTCCAGCTGCTCGCGGGCAACCACTTCGGTCATGCCCTTGTTCTTGCGCAGCTCGACCAGACGGGCCACATAGCGCTCGCGCACGGCAACCGGATCGATGATCTCGACGCGGTCGGTCAGGATCACGCCCTGCTGTTCAGCGACGCGGCGGATCTCTTCCGGGTTGCCCAGCAGCACCGGACGGGCGATGCCACGCTCGGCACAGATGGCGGCCGCCTTGATGGTGCGCGGTTCTTCCCCTTCCGGCAGGACGACGCGCTTGTTGGCCTGACGGGCCAGCTCGGTCAGCTGATAGCGGAAGGCCGGCGGGCTCAGGCGACGGGAGCGGGTGGACTTGGCGGAGAGAGACTCGATCCAGTGCTTGTCGATGTGACCAGCAACGTAGTCCTGCACCAGCTCGATACGCTCGCGGTCATCTTCCGGGATGTCGACGTTGAAGTTCTGCAGGCTGACGGCGGTCTGCCAGGTGTTGGTGCCGGTGATCATGATCGGCAGACCGGTGGCCATGGCCTGTTGGCACAGGGCCATCACCTGGGGTTCCGGATGGTAGTTGCCGGTCAGCAGCAGGGCACCCAGCTTGACGCCGTTCATGGCGGAGAGGCAGGCGGAGACGATGACGTCGGAACGGTCGCCGGAGGTCACCAGCAGGCTGCCCGGACGGAAGTGCTCGATCATGTTGTGGATGGAGCGGGCGCAGAAGGTCACGGTCTGCAGGCGGCGGCTTTCCAGCTCACCCTTGTTGATGATCTTGGCGGCCAGGTGCTTGGCGAGATCCTTGGCGCGCGGGGCGATCAGCTGGGTGTTCCAGGGGATGCAGCCGAGGATGCGCAGCGGGCTCTTGCCGAAGACCTGCAGCACTTCCAGGTTGTGGCCGGTGTCGGCGCCGTGGTGGTGCGCTTCGAACATCTCGGTCAGGTCGGGACGGGTCACGCCGTGCTCGTCAACCGGGGCACCCACCTTGTTGATGACGCAGCCCACGATGCGCGGGTTGTTGACGCCACCGAAGTTGGAGCAGGCCAGCTCGATGCGCTCTTTGAGCTTCTGGCTGGAGTCGTTGCCCGGATGGGTCACGAACACCATGTCGGCGTCCAGCGCCTTGGCGACGTCGTAGTTCAGCTTGTTGGCAAAGGGTTGCTTGTCGGTCGGAACCAGGCCCTCGATCACCACCACTTCGGCACCGCTGGTCTTCACGTGCTCTTCGAAGCGGGCCACGATCTCTTCCAGCAGGATGTCGGTGTTGCTGGAGGTGATCATGTTCTCGGCGTAGGAGAGGGCGAACGGCTCGGGCGGGTTGATGTTGGCAGCGGCGCGGATCACGGCGGTGGAGCGCTCGGTACCGGTTTCACCCGGACGCGGCTGGGCAACCGGTTTGAAGAAGCTGACATTGACACCGTGACGTTCCATGGCGCGAACGACGCCAAGACTCACGGAGGTTACGCCGACACCAGTGCCGACCGGGATGAGCATAATAGTGCGTGCCACTTATTACCCCTTGTTCATTTTTTGGGATCAGGAAAAGGCCGCCCTGGGGCGGCCTTGCTCTACAGCTAATTTATGCGCCGACCAGTTCCAGCGCGTCGTGGGCGATGACCCACTCTTCGTTGGTCGGGATAACCAGGGCCTTGGTGGAACCAGCCTTGGTGATCTCGCCGCCCTTGCCGAAGCGAGCCTTCAGGTTGGCGTCGTGGTCGACGTCAAAGCCCAGCAGGCCCAGCTTGTTCAGGGTGATCTCACGGATCGGGGCGGAGTTCTCGCCGATGCCGCCGGTGAAGACCACGGCATCCAGACGACCGTCCATGGCGGCGGCGTAGGCACCGATGTACTTGGCCAGACGGTAGCAGTACACGTCCATGGCGCGCTTGGCTTCTTCCTTGCTGTCGTAGTTGTCTTCAACGAAACGGCAGTCGGAGGTGGCTTCGGTCAGACCCTGCAGGCCGGATTCCTTGGTCAGCATGGTGTTGATCTCGGCAACGCTCATGCCCAGCTTGTCGTGCAGGAAGAAGATGATAGCCGGATCGATGTCACCGGAACGGGTACCCATCACCAGGCCTTCCAGCGGGGTCAGGCCCATGGAGGTGTCGACGGACTGGCCGTTCTTGATGGCGCAGACGGAGCCGCCGTTGCCCAGGTGGCAGTTGATGATGTTGAGCTCTTCCACCGGCTTGTTCAGCTGCTTGGCCGCTTCCAGGCTGATGTAGTAGTGGCTGGTGCCGTGGGCGCCGTAGCGACGGATGCCGTTCTCTTTGTAGAGCTTGTACGGCAGGGCGTACAGGAAGGCTTCTTCCGGCATGGTCTGGTGGAAGGCGGTGTCGAACACGGCGACGTTCTTCTCGGCCAGTTCCGGGAAGACCTTCAGGGCGGCACGGATACCGATCAGGTGAGCCGGGTTGTGCAGCGGTGCGTAAGGAATGGCGGCTTCGATGCCGGCAATGACGTCATCACAGATGCGAACGGAGGAGGTGAAACGCTCGCCGCCGTGTACCACGCGGTGGCCGATGGCGATCAGGTTCTTGGACAGTTCCGGGTTGAGCGGCAGGATCTTGTGAACGATGAAGTCCAGCGCTTCCTGGTGAGCGGCACCGGCACCCAGATCAGCGTTGCCTTTCTCGCCGTTCAGCTTCCACTTGATGCGGGCGTCGTCGAGGTTGAAGCATTCGGCCAGGCCGGACAGCAGGTCATCACCGGTGGTTGCGTCAATGACAGCAAACTTCAGGGACGAGCTGCCACAGTTAAGAACAAGAACCAGCTTACTCATGAATAAATCCTATCGCAGATTGGGTTGGGTTGGAGGATGCGCCGGACGCGGTGCGTCCAAAAACTATCAACTTATCCTTATGAGGGTTGGCAATCTGTTGCTTGCCCCTTGTATAGTGATACAAGACCCGAAATTCAGACGTCCCTGACTGGTCAGTGGCCGTGCCCCAGCGTAAAAATGGGCGTACAAAGGATAACCTGATTGTTGAAAAATAACAAAGTCATCCTCAACCTTTGTTATTGCCTCTCAAATATTGTCGAGGTTTTGCCGTTAATGCGTTCGAAAAGAGCTCGGAGGTAGCATGAGCATGAACATTTTTGGAACTAAATTACAGCAAGGCCGTCATTATATGACTCTTTGGCCGCGCCGTCCCGAGCTTAATTCCATGTTCCCGGAGAATCGGGTGATCAAGGCCACCGAATTCGCCCTCAAGGTGATTCCGGCACTGGCGGTGCTCAGCGTCATGGTGCAGTTCCAGTTTGGTGAGCAGCACTACTGGCCCTCCGTCATGACCTCAGTGCTCTTCCTGCTCAGCCTGCCGCTGCAAGGGTACTACTGGCTCGGCCAGCGCGCCGATACCCGGCTACCCCCCTCCCTCGCCACCTGGTATCGGGAGATAAACGGCAAGATGAACGAGCAGGGCGGTCAACGTCAGCTGGTGGCCCGTCCCCGCTACGAAGAGCTGGCCGATACCCTCAACGCCGCCTTCAAGCAGCTGGACAAATCCTTCCTCTACGAATGACTTTCCGAAGTCAGACTGACGACAAAGGCGCCCTCAGGCGCCTTTTTCACATTCAGGCGGCCAGCACCTTGCTGATCTCCTGGATGGAGAGCTTGTACTGACGGGGGCACTGACGCCAGACCGCCAGCATGCGCTGGTACTTGTCCCGCATGGCGATGTCGCTGGAGAGCTCGTCGCAGGGGCAGGGCAGTTCGGGGAAGCGCTTGTCCACTTCCAGCAGGAAGCAGACGTAATCCGCCAGTTCCCGCTCCTGGCTGCGGCTGTAGCCGTTGAAGGCAAGGCGGCTCTCGTTGACATCGGCCCGGGCGCTGGCATCCAGGTTGCCCCAGGAGATGGCCAATGCATGGTGCAGCTCCAGGGTGTCCAGCACCTCCTGGCAGGTGGCGAGATCCAGATGGCCGAAGCTCTTCTCCAGCTCGAGGATCTGCAGGCAGTAGCCGCGCTCGACGATGGTGCTGGCACGCTGGTAAAACGCCGCCTTTTCCGGATTGAGTTTGGCCAGGATCTCGTACTGGTTGCTCAGGATCAGGCGTTCGGTGTGGCTCATGTTCATGGGCTGTCTCGCTGGAAAATGAATCTGGGGTCACGTTAACCCATATCCAGGATGAATTTTTTGATCTGAGAGGGGAGGTTGGCGAGAAAAGGGGGGAGAGGCGCTCTGGTGAGCCGCCAGAGAGTGGGGGCTGATGCCGTGGTGAAACGAGCAGAGCCCGCCATGGCGAGCCCTGCAACAATGCCGCTGGTGGCTTACCCCTTGACGAGGTCGAGCACCACCTGATGATGATCGCTGGTCTTGAACTTGTCGAAGCGATGGGCAACCTTGCCCTCTTCGTCGATGAGGAAACTCAGGCGATGAATGCCGTCATACTCCTTGCCCATGAACTTCTTCGGGCCCCAGACGCCAAAGGCATCGGCCACCGCGTGATCCTCATCGGCCAGCAGGCGGAAGTTGAGGTTGTCGCGCTCCTCGAACTTTTTCAGGCGCTTGGCGCTGTCAGGGCTGATGCCGAGCACCACCACATTGAGGGCAGCCAGCTCGCTATTGACGTCGCGCAGACCGCAGGCCTGGGTGGTGCAACCCGGGGTCATCGCCTTGGGGTAGAAATAGATCAGCACCTTCTTGCCGCGCAGGTCGGCGAGGCGAACCTGATTGCCGTCCTGATCGGAGAGGGAGAAATCGGGGGCCTGGGTACCAGCTTCTAGTGGTGACATGGGGTCTCCTCGGATAAACGCCGTCAGGCGTACTTGTGATTGACGATGAATTCGAACGACTCGGCGCCCAGTCCACGACAGAAATCGGCGAAGGCTGTCTTCGAGCCGGGCTCTTCTCCCTGCTTGGAGAGATTCAACTGAAAGTTCGCCTTGAGCAGGTTGAAGGGCTGCTGTTCCAGGGTGATGGTCTGCATGGCCTGGATGTCCCAGCCGTGATCGCTGAAGAACTGGGTGCACTGACTTACGATGCCCGGCTGATCCCGGATCAGCACCTCTGCGCTGGCGCTGATGTCATATTGCAGGGAGTGGTGGCGCTCGGTGCGTTTCATCATGGTGATGAGATCCCACTCCTGGCTGCGCAGTGGGAGGCTGATTTCCAGTTGCATCAGGCTGTTCCAGTCACCGGACAGCAGCATGATGAAGGTGAATTCGTTGCCGAAGATGCCAAGACGGCTGTCGACAATGTTGCAACCGCAGCCACTGACGTGACGGGTCACCTCATTGACGATGCCAGGCCTGTCCGTGCCGATGGCCGTTACGACCAGGTAGTGAGTCATAAATCGTCTCTTGTCCATTATTGAGAATGCGTTGACCGCGGGTGCCAGCACCCTGCCGGGAGGCCTCTTGTGCGCTCGTGCATTCATACGTTTTGTGCCGGATGGTAACACGGCTTGTCCCGTGTCTCCCTTGTTTTTCAAAAGGGGCAGCTTTACCATTACGCCCCTGAAAATCGGGAGAATTATCCATGTTACGCGGTAGTATTGTTGCGCTCGTTACCCCCATGCTGCCCTCGGGCGACATCGATTGGGTCAGTCTGGCAGCGCTGGTGGAATATCATGTGGATGCCGGGACCAGCGCCATCGTCGCCGTGGGAACCACGGGAGAATCGGTCACCCTGAGCGAGCAGGAACATATCGCCGTGGTTGAGAAGACGGTGGAATACGCCGCCGGACGCATTCCCGTCATCGCGGGCTGCGGCTCCAACAATACTGCTCATGCCATCGCCCTCTCCCGGCGTTTCGCCACCATGGGCGTGGTGGCGGGTCTCTCGGTTACCCCCTATTACAACAAACCCACCCAGGAAGGCCTCTATCGTCACTATTGTGCGATCGCCGAGGCTAGTGGTCTGCCTCAAATTCTCTATAATGTGCCCGGTCGCACCTGCTGTGACCTCAAACCCGAGACGGTGGCCCGTCTGGCCAAGGTGCCCGGCATCATAGGTTTGAAAGAAGCGACTGGCGATCTTGGCCGTACCCCGCTGCTGCGCGAACTGTGCGGGCCGGATTTTGCGCTTTATAGTGGCGATGACGCCAGCGGATGTGATTTTATGCTGCAAGGGGGCGATGGTGTCATTTCGGTCACCACCAATATTGCGGCGCCCCAGATGGCCGACATGTGTCGTGCTGCCCTGGCCGGTGATGCCGGGCAGGCTCATGACATCAACAATCGATTGATGCCGTTGCATCAGACTCTGTTCTGTGAACCGAGTCCCATCCCGGTGAAATGGGCCTGTGCCCGGCTGGGATTGATGGCGACGGCGACCTTGCGTCTGCCCCTGACCGATCTCACCCCCGAGGGGGAAGCGGCGATGGCGCGAGCACTGACGACTGCGGAGTTGATGGCGAGTGTTTAAAGCAAATGGAAAGGGAAATGCAGTGCGCCTGGTACTGAGTGTCGCGACGGTGGCCGTGCTGGCTGCCTGCAGCTCACCCCAGGAACGCAAAATGGCCAACCGTGGCTTCGAGTATGAAGAGAGCCGCCTTGAAGGCCGCGCCTTCCTTGTGCCCGCCGGGTTGAGTACCCCCGCCTTTAACAGCAATTTCGACATTCCGGCCCTGCCCGAGAGCAGCCGTGAGGGCGCCCTCGGGGCCAAGGTGGACGTGCGTCCGCCCGCCCAGTTGCTCACCGTGGTGCCCGGCAGCCAGGTGGTGGCCAATGCCAGCGAGCCAACCGTCGCCTTCTATGCCCTCAGCACCTCCCAGAGCGTGGAGCGCGATACCTGGGCCTTCCTGATGAACTTCCTGGCCGAACACAAGGTCACCACCGAGAAGCTGGACCAGCAGGACGGCGTCTTGCAGACCGGCTGGTTTGACAACTCAGCGGTGCTCGATGGCTGGGCGGAAGATGACGATGACTTCAAGATCCGTCAGCGTTACCAGTTCACCCTGCGCAACGATGTGCAGCGCCACGCCATCAAAATGTCGGTACGGGTGCTGGATCACGAAGAGACCATCGACGGCGAGACCAGCACTGTGCTGACACCGGCGGACGCCCAGCGTTATGCTACCCGCGCCCTGAACCAGTTCTCCCTCTATTACGACAAGCAGCTCAAGGCCCGTGAACAGCACAAGTCCAGCGATGGCATGGGGCTGGAGCTGGGTCTGGACAACAACGAGCTGAGCGCCTGGATTGCCGAAGGGTCGTTTGACCAGGTGTGGCGCCGCCTCAATCAGGTGCTGCCTGCCTATGGTTTCACCATCAAGGACACCCAGCAGTCCCTGGGCTGGATCGACGTGGAGTACGACGAGCCGGACAGCGAGTTCTGGAAGGCAAAGGGAGCGGAGCCCTTCAAGCTCGAGGAAGACAAGTATCGCTTCCAGCTCGGCGAGATGACGGGCGGCAAGACCTCCATCACCCTGTTCGACAAGGACAAGAAGCCTGTCGCATCCGGTGTCATCTCCCAGATGTACATCAGCCTGTCCGAGGCCTTTGCCAAGGGCTTGGCCGATCAGGGGGCGAAGTAAGCATGGAAACAGGGGCCTCGCGCCCCTGTTTTCTTATGTCCGGGTTGCCGCAGGGCCAGCGTGCCGAGCCGGTTGCCCCGGGCCTGAGTACCTGATGATGTGAATCCCCCACAGACAGGGGTCTGGTGCCCCTGCCTAACTAGTCCCACAACAGGAAGTGTTATTAGCCATGAGTCTTGCAGATCAAGTATTGGCGGTGAACGACGATTTGCCGATCCGTACCGATAAACCTGTCCATTCCGGCAAAGTGCGCAGCGTCTACTGGTTGACCCCGGCAGACAGTGCCCGGCTCATTCGGGAGAAAGGCTATGATGTGCCGGCCGATACGCCCCTGGCCCTCATGGTGATCAGTGATCGCATCTCGGCTTTCGACTGCATCTGGCAAGGGGTGGACGGTCTGAACGGCGTGCCGGGCAAGGGCGCGGCGCTCAATGCCATCTCCAGCCACTGGTTCAAGCTGTTCAAGGAGCAGGGGCTGGCGGACAGCCACATCCTGGACATCCCGCACCCCTTCGTCTGGATCGTGCAAAAAGCCCGTCCCGTGATGATCGAGGCCATTGCCCGCCAGTACATCACCGGCTCCATGTGGCGTGCCTACAAGGATGGTGAGCGGGAATTCTGCGGCATCACCCTGCCGGAAGGGCTCAAAAAGGATCAGAAGCTGCCCGAGATCCTCATCACCCCGTCCACCAAGGGGATCCTCAAGGGGCTGGATGGCGTGCCGGAAGCGGACGACGTCAACGTCTCCCGCGGCGACATCGAGCGCCACCATCAGGCCTTCGGCTTCCGCTCCCCGGCGGACATCGACCGCTACGAGGCGCTGCTCAAAGAGGGCTTCAACGTCATCAGCGAGGCGCTGGCTGCCCTGGATCAGGTCTTCGTCGACACCAAGTTCGAGTTCGGTTACGTGACCGATGCCGCCGGTCGCGAGAAGCTCATCTATATGGATGAAGTGGGCACCCCCGACAGCTCCCGCATCTGGGACGGCGCAGCCCTTCGCGGCGGCGAGATCATCGAGAAGTCCAAAGAGGGCTTCCGCCAGTGGCTGCTGAACCACTTCCCGGATCCGGACATCCTGCTCAACAAGAACCGTATGCCCGAGCGCTTTGCCCTGGCCCGTGACAACAAGCTGCCCACCGAGGTGATGATGGATATCTCCCGCACCTATGTGGGGATCGCCGAGAAGATCATCGGTCAGCCGCTGGTACGCAGTGCCAATCCGAAGCAGGAGATCATCGAGGTACTGCGGGAGCAGTACGGCCTGATCGACTGAGGCCGACCGCTTTTTTTGCCGCAGGCGCACAAACGTTTGCCGGTGGCAAGGGAGGCGTTTGCAACGCAGATGACAAAACGGGCCCCATGGCGGGGCCCGTTTTCATTGGGTTGTCCGGAGCGCTCAGCCATTGACCCGGAAGATCTGGCCGGTCTGTACCCCCAGTACCGATTTCTTGTAGGCCTGGGCCACCCGGGCGGCGGGTACCGGCACGAAGCCCGGGAAGAAGTCGGCATACTTGCCCATGGACTCTTCCAGCACGGTGGGGCTGACCACGTTGATGCGAATGCCCCTTGGCAGCTCGCAGGCGGCCCCTTTCACGAAGTGCTCGATGGCACCGTTGATGGTGGTGGCGCTCACCCCCCAGTGGATGGGCTCCTCGCTCAGAATGCCGCTGATGAGGGTGATGGAGCCACGGTCACTCAGGTGGGCAATGGCGGCCCGGGTCAGGTTGATCTGGCCCATCAGCTTGCTCTGAAGCCCCACCTGCCACTGCTCGTCCGTCATCTCGGTCAGGGCATTGAAGGCGACGCTGCCGCTGGCGACCACCAGGGCATCGAAGGATCCGACCTGCTCGAAGAGCGCCCGGATGGAGGCGGGGTCGCGCATGTCCACTCTGGCATCCCCCTGGCTGTGACCGACCCGGATCACCTGGTGATCCTGGGCAAGCAGTTCGCTGACGGCGGCGCCAATGGTGCCGGAGGCACCCACAATCACAATCTTCATATCTATCGCTCCTGGTTGAGATGAGTTGATGATAGCGGGATAAAAAGGGAGAAAAAGCGCTTATGATGAACCCATTGTTTCCATATTGGAGCTAATGATGGATATCACTCACCTGGCCAGTTTCTATGAAGTGGTGCAGCGGGGCAGTTTCTCCGCCGCTGCCGATGCCCTGGGGGTGAGCAAGGGGATGCTGAGTCGCCATGTCAGCGCCCTGGAGTCCGCCCTCAATGCCCAGCTGCTCCAGCGCACGACCCGCAGACTCAGCCTGACCGAGGCGGGGCGGGTGCTTCACCAGCAGGCCGGCGAGATCTTCGCCCTGGCCCGGGAGGCGGAGGAGGGGATCCGCGCCCTGACCGAGGAGGACAGCGGCCGCCTGCGCTTCACCTGCCCGGTCAGCACGGGGGACCGCATGGTGAGCGAGCTGCTCGCCCGTTTTGCCGAGCTGTGCCCCGGCGTCCAGGTCGAGCTCAACTTCACCAATGCCATGATCGACATGAGCCAGGGGGAGAATGACATCGCCCTGCGGGCCATGGAGCTGATCCCCGACAACCTGGTGGCCCTGCCGCTCGGCAGGCTCAAGGATGTGGTGGTGGCAAGCCCCGCCCTGCTGGCGCGGGAGGGGATCCCCGCCACTCCCTATGAGCTGGGGGGGCGCTCCTGCCTGCTGCAGGGCCACAACCCGGACTGGGAGCAGTGGCACTTTCGCCAGGGGGAAGAGGAGGCGCACATCCTGGTGCAGGGGCGAGTGCGGGCCAACCACTACAGCACCCTGCTGCAACTGGCCCGGGCGGGCATGGGCTTTGCCAAGTGTCCACTGATGCTGGTGGAGGCTAGCCTGGCCCGAGGGGAGCTGGTGGCCGTGCTGACGGAGTGGCAGACCGGCCTGCACCCGATCCATGTGCTGCACGCCCAGCAGCGCCGGGTGCCGCGCAAGATCCGGCTGTTCAAGCAGGTGCTGGCCCAGTGGTTTGCCGAGCGGCCCCATTATCTGCTGGGGTGAGCCTGCATCCCGTTATTTTTCTGTCATCTGGGGCTGCTACCCTGCGCCCTTCATCGCGAAAGGAGAGTCAGGGAATGAAGCGTCATCAGGGTTGGGCAGGGGTTGCGCTGCTGTGCTGCGGCGGTGTGCAGGCCGAGGTCAGGGTCGAGGTGCCCCGGGATTTCCAGATCCTGGCGGTGAGCGCCGGCAAGGTGCAGGACGAGCAGCATGCCGTGCTGGCCGACGGGGAGCAGCAACTGCTGGTGCGCTACGAGGGGGTGATCCCGAGTCGCAACAGCAGCGACAACGATCGCCAGGTTCGCTCCGAGCCCCAGGTGCTTCGCTATAAGGCCCGCGGGCAGTCGGTGCGCCTGCAGGCTCCCGTGCCCGCGGACGAGGCCGGGATGGAACGCTACGCCAGGGCCCCTGTCCTGGGCCTGGTGGCGGGGGGGCAGCCCCTCGAGGTGCGCCAGGATACGCTGATGGTGCAGGGGATGCAGATCGGCATGGACTGGCATGCCAGGCTGATGGAGTACAACCGTGGCGAGGGGCCTGCCGTGCTCGCCGGTGCGGCGGATGTAGCTGCGGCCGCCGTGGCGACGCCCCGGGTCTCCTCCGTGCCGTCCAGCGCCCTGGAAGGGCAGTTGCAACAGCTTTTCCTGCAGGCGGACCCCGCGCTTCGCAAGCGCTTCATCGGTTGGGCCGTGCCACGCCTTTAAGTTTGCTCCCCGTTGCAGTAACGTGGGCACATCTTTGATTCCCGATGTGCCCATGTTGATCAGCGAGGCCCCATGTTTGAATTGCACCCCCGCCTTCAGGCGGATACCCGGATACTCGGGGATCTGCCCCTGTGCCGCGTCCTGCTGGCCAAAGACAGCCAGTATCCCTGGCTGATTCTGGTGCCCCGGGTCGCCAACCTGCGGGAGATCCATCATCTGGCCCCCGAGCAGCAACAGCAGTTGATGCAGGAGTCCTGCGCCGTCGCCACCCTGATGGAGCGGGCACTCGGCCCGGACAAGATCAACGTGGCGGCCCTCGGCAATCTGGTGCCTCAGTTACACCTGCACCACGTGGCCCGCTTCAGCTCGGATGCGGCCTGGCCCGGTCCCATCTGGGGTGCCTGTCCCGCCATTCCCTATGAGGAGCAGGCCTTGCAAGGGGCGGCTGCCAGTTGGCAAACCCGTCTGGCTACCCTGGATGGATTTCAGCCATTTCTGACTGATAATCCAGTCAAGTGAGAGGTGGCTCGCGCTTTGGGCACCGGGATCACGCAATCTGTTAGCGTATCGCGCCGGTGCATGGTGACATGGGCGACACGAGTGACAGCCCCATTATTTCGATCAGCAGGAAGGTTCCATGATAGTGACAAGATCCGAGGATGATGCCGTATTGACCACAGAGGACGTACTGCTGAGCCTGTGCAATTCGGTAACGAGCGTATTGAGTGCGGCGACCCAGACCCAGGTGCGCTTCTCCGGCATGGTGCAGCGGATCAGCAAGACCTGCCTCAAGCCTGACATCGGCTGTTTCGTGCTGTTTGACGGCGGCTTCTCCGGGCTGGTGGTGATCAACTTCTCCGCCGCCGCGGCCATGGAGCTCTACCAGAGCTACATGCTGAGCATGGGGCTCTCCAAGGAGGATCTTGCCATCTCCCACACCTCGGACGAGGTGAGCAACGTCATGGGCGAGCTGATGAACCAGATCGTCGGCAGCTTCACCACCAAGGTGGGGCGCGAGCTGCAGACCCACATCACCCAGAACCAGCCCAAGATGCTGGCGCTCAACAAGCAGGTGATGCTGAGCGTCGACACCAACCTCGACAATCCCGAGACCCGCCGGGTGACCTTCTTCACCGCCAGCAACAACATCTTCTATCTGGAGCTGGCCATGGACAAGACGGAGTTTATCCGGATCCATGATGGCGGCGTGCAGGAGGAGGTGGATCCCGACGAGCTGATCGCCCAGGCCAAGCAATCAGCCAAACCGGCACCGGCGGCCGCGCCGGCGAGCAACGAGCACGACGATCTGCTGGATTCCCTCGGCATCTGATGGTCGAGGGTTGTGCAAATGAAGAGGCCACCCCGGGGGTGGCCTTCTTGCTTGGGGCGGGTCAGAAGTTGTAAAGCAGCCCGGTACTGAAGCGAAGCGCCTCGGCATCGTAGAAGTCGATGTCGGAGTCGGCGCTGGAGTAGGCTGCGGTGAAGGTGGCGGCAAGGGGTTTGATGCCGAACAGGTTGTGCCAGAAGAAGGTGCCATTGAGGGCGAGCTCGCTGGCATCGGCGCGCTGGCCGAACAGGGGATTCGCCTCGTCATACTTGCGCTTGCCGGCGTAGAGGTTGCTCACGATGGACCACTGGGAGGCGCGCTTGGCATAGGTCAGCTGCAGACCGGTATTCTTGAAGCTCTCCGCACTCCCGTCCAGGCGGGCCTCCTTGTAGAGGAAGGCGGGCTCCAGCAGCTGGTCGCCGCCGAAGTGGTACTGGTAGGAGACAGCCAGGTCGTGGACCTTGCCGTTGCGGCTCAGCATGGAGGCGTAGTGGGTGCCGTGGGTCAGGTCATATTGCTGGCCACTGCGCTCCTCGTCGAGCTCCACTTCCCGGCTGGTCAGGGTGGCGTAGACGTTGCTGCCCCAGATCCTGTCCCAGGCAAAGCGCACCCCTTTCGAGGTGAGATCGGTGGCGCTGCGGTCCACGCCGGTGGCGAAGGGATCGCTCCACACTTCCACCGGCATGAGGTTGAACACCAGGGAGGTGGCGACGATACCCTTGTCGCCCATCTCCTGGCGCAGACCGAGTTGCTGGGTAAAGTCGAAGCGCACCGCGTCCTGGATGAGGTTGCCGAGGAAGACCTGGGTGCGGGTATCGGCGAAGGTGTAGCGGATATCGGCATTGAGCAGCGGGCTCAGACCGCTTTCGCGGCCGGGGGAGCCCAGATCATCGATACGGCTGTTGCTGTCGTCACCGGCATAGAAGTTGGACTTGTGGCTGCCGGCATTGACCCCGCCCAGCAGAAAACCGGACCAGCCGGTCTGGCGGGGGATCTCCCCCAGATCGGCGTGGGCGGTGGTGGCGACCAGCAGGCCAAGGCTCAACAGAACATGATTTCGCATCGGGTATGCTCCTGACATAACGAATGAGAAGGGTGACAGTGTGCCCCGGTATTCCGGTGGAACCGGTGCTGACTGAGGCATGGCAGGCATGCTACCCCAGCCGGAGTGTGACGTTAATCAATAATTGAATACGCGACGGACAAGAGTTCATGTCGCCGTACTGGTATCCTGTTTGCGCAAGAAAAGGGGAGAAAACAACGAGATGAAGCAGATCAAATCCTGGGCGCAATATTACGTCGACCTGATGACCAAGCTGGGACTGGTGCGCTTCAGCATGTTCCTGGCCACCGCCATCATAGTGCTGGCCGTGTCGATCCAGATGGGGGTGACCCTGTTTTTGCGCGGCACCGTGGACATCGTCGACCTGGTGCGCTCTGTCTTCTTCGGCCTGCTGGTGACCCCCTGGGCCGTCTATTTTCTCTCCATCGTGGTGGATCAGCTGGAGGACTCCCGCCAGCGGCTGACCCGGATGGTGCGCAAGTTGCAAGACATGCGCGAGCGGGATCTCGAGCTCAACAGCCAGTTGCAGGAGAACATCAGCCGGCTCAACGCCCAGATCGCCGAGACCAACCGGGCCGAGACCCTGCGCCAGCAAGCCATCGAGGATCTCGAAAACGAAGTGTTCCAGCGGGAGAAGGCCCAGCTGCATCTGGGGGAGCGTACCGCCCTCTTGCGCTCCTTCATCGACTGCTCCCCCGATCTGGTCTATTACCGCAACGAGGACGAGCAGTTCTCCGGTTGCAACCGCGCCATGGAGGAGCTCACCGGCAAGGTGGAAGCGGAACTCATCGGCCTGACCCCGTTCGATGTCTACAAGCACGACATCGCCAGCAAGGTGGTGGAAACCGACAAGCAGGTCTTCGCCCAGAACGAGCCGCTCACCTATGAGCAGTGGCTGGAGTATCCCGATGGCCGCAAGGCCTACTTCGAGCTGCGCAAGGTGCCCTTCTTCGACCGCTTCGGCAAGCGGCTCGGCCTGCTCGGCTTTGGTCGCGACATCACCGAGCGCAAGCAGTACCAGGACAAGCTGGAGAAGGCGAGTCGGGACAAGACCACCTTCATCTCCACCATCAGCCACGAGCTGCGCACCCCGCTCAATGGCATCGTGGGCCTGAGCCGGATGCTGATGGATACGCCCCTCGATGCCAGACAGCAGCAGCAGCTCAAGACCATCCACCTGAGCGCGGTGACGCTCGGCAACATCTTCAACGACATCATCGATCTGGACAAGCTCGACCGTCGTCGGCTGGAGATTGCGCCGGCTCCGCTGGATTTGCCCGCCTTCCTCGACGAGCTGGAGACGCTGTCGCGCATCCAGGCGGAGCAGAAGGGGCTCTACCTGCACTTCGACCGGGACGGCGACATGCCCCAGTTCGTTATGGCGGACGGCACCCGGCTGCGTCAGGTGCTGTGGAACCTGGTGGGCAATGCGGTCAAGTTCACCGATGAAGGGGGCGTCACCATACGCTGTCTCGCCCACACCGCTGATGAACCGGGCAAACTGGCGCTGCACTTCGAGGTGGAAGACACCGGGGTGGGCATTCCCCGTGCCCAGCAGGAGAAGATCTTCGCCATGTACTATCAGGTGCAGGGCAAGAAGCACGCCACCGGCACCGGCATCGGTCTTGCGGTCTCCCGCCAGCTGGTGCAGGCCATGGGCGGTCAACTCTATGTAGACAGCGACCCGGGCGAAGGCGCCTGCTTCACCGCCGAGCTTGAGGTGGACTGCGTCGAGCCCAGGGCCGCGGCCCCGGAGCCCGAGATGCCCTCCCTCGACATCCTGCTGGTGGAGGATGTGGAGCTCAACGTGACTGTGGCCTGCGCCCTGCTGAACAAGCTCGGCCATCAGGTCAAGGTGGCGCGGGATGGTGCAGAGGCGCTGGCCATGGCCAACCCGGATGATTTCGACTTGATCCTGCTCGACATCCAGCTGCCGGACATGACGGGGTTCGATGTGGCGGAGCAACTGCTCGCGCGCTACGGCGACAGCCTGCCCCCCATGGTGGCGCTCACCGCCAACGCCACCGGCGATCGCCAGTACTACCGGGATCACGGCATGCAGGATGTGATCAACAAGCCGCTGGGCTCCAAGGCGGTGCGGGAGGTGATAGGCCACCTGTTTGCGGATCTTGCCGGGGACGAGGCGGACGAGCAGGACGATGTCCACCATCAGGATGCCCTGCTGGATCTGCCCTTCCTCACCGATTACGCCAGCACGGTCGGCAAGCCGGTGCTGTTCTCCAGCGTCGAGCTGTTCGAGAAGATGATGCCGGACTACATGGCAGTACTCGACTCCAACATGATTGCCAGGGATCAGGCCGGTGTGGTGGAGGAGGCCCACAAGATCAAGGGGGCGGCGGGCTCCATCGGCCTGCGCCGGTTGCAGCAGACGGCCCAGCTTATCCAGAGCCCGGATCACCCCGCCTGGTGGGAGAACGTGGAAGACTGGATTGAAACCCTGCGCCGGGAATACCCGGGTGACATCGCCCGCCTGCGGCGCTGGCTGCTCTCGTAGACACGACGCCTCAGGCAAGGAGCCACGACATGTATGACCGTTTGATCCCCCCCGAGCGCATTCACCCCTGGGGAGACGAAGACCTGCTGGAGGCGACGGAGCAGGACCGCACCCGCATCGTGCAGGCGGCGCCGGTGCGTCGGTTGCAGCAGAAGACCCAGGTCTTCCCGCTCGATGTGAAAGCCTCGGTGCGCAGCCGCCTCACCCATTCGCTGGAGGTGCAGGAGACCGGTCGCCAGATCAGTCGCCGCATCCTGGCGGCGCTGCCGGACGGAGTGGTGTGCGAGGGGGCCTTCATCAATCTGGTGGAGATGTCCTGCCTGTTGCACGATGTCGGCAACCCGCCGTTTGGCCATTTCGGCGAGCAGGTGATGAGTCAGTGGCTTGCCCAGGAGCTGGACGGCCTCTTCGCCCGTGCCCACGACCAGTTGCCGAGCCCCCAATGGGCAACCCTTCGCCAGGATCTGCTGGTGTTTGACGGCAATGCCCAGAGCCTGCGACTGGTGCACAGCCTCCATGAGCTGAACCTCACCCTGGGGCTGCTGGCGGCGCTGTGCAAATACCCGCAGCAGCCCCTGCCGGGCCTGCACCATCCACAGGGCTATGGTCAGCACCACGGCTGGACCAGCAAGCGCGGCATCTTCTTCAGCGAACAACCCCTCTATCGTGCCCTCGGCCAGAGCCTGGGGCTGGCCGAGGGGTGCCGTCATCCGCTGGTCTACATCATGGAGGCGGCGGACGACATCTCCTACTGCATCGCCGATCTCGAGGATGCAGTGGACAGGCGCATCCTCACCCAGAGCGAGCTGCTGGCAGCCCTGCGCGAGACGGACGAGGGCGGTTACATGGCCGACCTGCTCGATGAGGCGCTTGCCTCCGGTCGGGGGTTCTTCCCCCATTTTCGCCAGCATCTGACCCGGGATCTGGTGGCGCTGGCCGCCCATACCTATGTGGCCGAGCACGATCAGATCCTGAGCGGGGCCTATCCCCAGGCGCTGCTGCACGGTCAGGCTCCGGCAGCCCGGGTACTCGATACCCTCAAGCGGGTGGCTCGCGAGCTGGTGTTCATGCGCCCGGAGGTGGAGGCGCTGGAGCTGGAAGGCTATGCCGCCCTGCGCGGGGTGCTCTCCACCTACGCCTGCCTGCTGGCCCTGCCTGCCAGCCAGTTCGAGCGGCTGCTCGCAGGCAACGGCGGGAGCGAGCTCTTCTTCGCCCGGCGGTTGTTCCACCGCCTCTCTGCCCGCCACCTCAAGGCGTACCGACTGGCGGTGGCGAGCCGGGATCCCCGTTTCGAAAAGGAGAGCGAGCAGGAGTGGTACTACCGGGTGCGGCTGCTGCTCGATTATGTGAGCGGCATGACGGATACCTATGCGCTGGAGGAGTTCCGGCTGTTGTCAGGGATTTGACTGAACCTCTTTTTGGCCGCATTCCACCCATATGGGTGGGAGAGATATTGCGTAAAATTCGGTGTTTTTTTACACTGCGGCAACTTGTTCAACTTTCACACGGTAAGGAGACGACCATGCAACATTCCATGTTCAACGTTGCGTTCGATCGCTGCTCTGGCAGCGCGAAGACTCGTGCTCTTTATTTGCCGCGTGGAGGGGACAGGTAACACCTGCTTTTCTCATCACCCGCGGTTGTCCCGCAGGGTGATCACCTCTCTCCGGGGGAACCGCACGTTCAACTGGAGAATATTATGTCTATCGAACTCGCCCTGCTGCGCCACGTAGAGACCCTGGTTCAAAAAAGGATCACCCGGCTGGAGCGTCGCGTCAGCTACCTGCATCTTTCACCTGCCCTGCTCAAAGACATCGGGCTGGAAGGCAAGGAAGTGCAGATCGCCCACATCCGTGAGCGGGAGTTTCAAACCGGTTTCCGGCTCGGGAACCGAATAACCTGATGGGAGGGGGCCCGGCCCCCGACCTGGTGGATGGCAGGCCTGGGCCTGCCATTTTTCTTTCCTGATGAGCATTGTCTCAATTTAGTTGTCGCACATTGCGCCAAACACTCTATGATCCCCCTCCGTTTCGTATGGGAGTTGATAATGTTCCGCCGCTGCTGTCGTCTCATCCTGCTATGTGGTCTGGCTTTCTGGAGCCTGATGGTTGCGGCTGCGCCGGCGCAACTGGACCAGAGCAACTTCACCCTGGACGAACTGCACTGGCTTGCCACCCATGATGAACTGGTTGTCGGCATGCCTTCGGCGGCCTGGCCACCCTATGTCTATACCGATGGGCGCGGCAATTTCACCGGCCCCCTGGATGAGTTCGCCTCCCAGATTGCAGCCAGGCTGGGAGTGAGCCTTCGCTACCGTGCCTATGCCAACAATGCGGCGGTCCAGCAGGCCTTGCTGGATGGCAAGGTCGACATGTTGATCGGGGTGGCACCGAGCCCGACCCGCACCCTGCAGATGCAATTTACCTCCGAGCTGATGGCACTGCCCCGGGCCGTGCTGCTGACGGGGGGGCGGGAGAGCCTCTCCCTGGAGGAGGCCTATGGGGTGCGCTGGGTCTGCGTCTTCGGTGTCAGCGCCTGCGATGAGCTGCTGCGCCTTGGGATCTCGAACCTGATCACGGCCGACAGCCGGGACGAGGCGATCTTCATGCTCAAGGAGGGCAAGGCGGATGCCTACCTGGCCGAGCTGCCCATGCTGAACAGGCTGCAAGCCATGGCGGGCATGGCGCTGGCCAGGATCGACTGGATGAGGGATACCTCCCTCGCCATGGCCGTGGCGCCCAGGAATGATGTCTTGCAGGGATTGCTGGAGCGGGCCCTCGAGGATATCTCTCCCCTCGAGCGTCGCGCCATTCTGGAGGCGGGGGATATCCTCGACTATGCCCTGGTGAAAAGGAGCAGGGAGATCGTCTTCAATCCGCAGGAGCAGGCGTGGTTGCAAGCACATCCGGTCATCCGCTACGGGGTTGCCCCGGATTGGCCCGGGATGAGCGAGGTGGACGACAGGGGGCGGCTCAAGGGGCTCATTGCCGATCTGCTGACACTGATGAGCCAGCGTGCCGGGCTCCAGTTCACCCTGGTGCCGACCCGGAGCTGGGCCCAGAGCATGGCGCTCTTCCAGGATCGCAAGCTGGATCTCATCCCGGCCATGACTCCCACCGCGGAGCGTCAGCAGTTTGCCCGCTTTACCCCCAACTACGCGTCGATCAACCGGGTGGTCGTGGCGAGGCAGGGGATGGCCGAGCTCACCGCCGCCAGGGCACTGAAAGGGCACAGGGTGGGCATGGTGGGGGGCTCGGTGGAGCAGGTCTTGCTGAACGAGGTGGGGGCCATCGCCGTGCCGGTGGCCAGCGATGCCGAATTGCTGCCCCTGCTGGACCAGCAGAAGGTCGACTATGTGCTGATGAGCACCACCACCCTGGAGCAGTCGCTGCAAAAGGGATTCAGCGACCGCTACCAGGTGGTCTTCTCCGGCAGCGACCTGCGGGTACCCATCGCCATGGCGACCCAGTTGCAGGACCCCATGCTGCAGCAGATCCTCACCAAGGTGTTGATCGCCATTCCCCCCGACGAGCTCTCCGCCCTGGAGAAAAAGTGGCTCTCCCTGACCATACAGACGGGACTGGATCCGAAGACGGTGCTGCTCTGGTCCTCCCTTGGCGGCGGCATCTTCCTGCTCTGCCTCTTGCTGTTCATGGGCTGGAACCGGACGCTGCGCCGCCAGATCAGCCAGCGGCGGGAGGCCGAGCGGCGGCTCGAGGAGCAGCTGGTGTTTGTCCAGATGATGCTGGATGCCCTGCCCAACCAGGTGGTGCTGACCAACGAGCGCTATGAAGTGGCAATGACGAACCGGGCGTATCGGCAGATGTTCCTCGGCGGGGAGAATCTGACGGGCTCCTATGAGCGGTTGCTCCAGGATCGATTGCCCGAGTCGATCCGCGCCAGGGTGATGGAGGAGGATGCCAGCGTCTGGGAGAGCGGAGAGGAGCTTCATGGCCGGGGCGAGATCCGGTTTGATGACGACCGCCTGCACCAGATGATCTACACCAAGCGGCTCTTTGCGGGGCCCGATGACAAGCGGCTCGGGATCCTGACCGTGCTGACCGACGTGACCGAGCTGGAGCAGGCGCGGTTTGCGGCCCAGGAGGCGCAGACCCGGCTGACCCAGATCACCGACAGCATGCCGGGTCTGGTCTATCAGTATCACTGGCTTGGACCGGGCAAGGGGCACTTCCTCTACACCTCGCAAGGGGTCAGGGAGATGGTGGGGGTGGAAGAGGACCTGGTCGGCATGGCGGTCACCGGTGCCTCCATCCTGGGGCTGACAGGCAAGGCGCACCAGGACTTCGTGGCCACGGTGGATCGTCATGCCCTGAGCATGCAGCCGCTGGATCTCGAGGTGGAGATCCGGCGCCAGGGGGAGGCGGGCTATTTGCAGATCCGTGGTCACTTCGTTCACCAGGAGGGGCTTGAAGGGGTCATATTGAACGGCGTGGTGCAGGACATCACCAAGCTCAAGCGCCAGGAGCTGGAGCTGCGCCAGGCCAGGCGGGTGGCGGAGGAGGCGACCCAGGCGCGCAGCCGCTTCCTCGCCACCATGAGTCATGAGCTTCGCACTCCCATCTCCGGCATGCACGGCATGCTGGAGCTGCTGCAAATGAGCCCGCTGGATGACGATCAGCGCTACATGTTGCGCAATATCTCGACCTCCACCAACCACCTGCTCTATCTGGTGAACGACATCCTGGACTTCTCCAAGATGGAAGCCGGGCAGTTGCAACTGCATCCCCATCACTGCCGCCTGACCTCGGTGATTTGCGATGTCATCCGGGGACATGCGGCCCTGGCCTATGGCAAGGGACTCATTGTGACGCTGCGGTGGGGGAAGACGGTGCCGGATCTGGCCTGCATCGACGGGATCAGGGTGGGGCAGGTGATCTCCAATCTGTTGAACAACGAGGTGAAGTTCACCGAGGCAGGGGCGATCGCCATCCAGGTGGATTATGAAGACGACCGGCTGGCCTTCCGGATCCGGGATACCGGGATAGGCATCGCCCTGGAGCAGCAGCGCACCCTCTTCATCCCGTTCAAGCAGGTGGAGTCCGACACCAACCGCCGGTTTGGCGGCACCGGGCTCGGGCTTGCCATCTGTCATCAACTCACCCAGAAAATGGGGGGGAGCCTGACCCTGGAGAGTACCCCCGGAATGGGCACCTGCGTGACTTTCACGTTGCCTCTGGCCGAGTGCCAGTGGGAAGCGCCCCCCCTGACCGGCCAGGTATGGTGGTGGTTTGGGGAGGATGAGGGGCTGGAATCGGTGATGGCCAGGCTGGGCGCCAGACTGGTTCGCATGGAGGCACACCATTGGCAGCAGCCCCTCGAGGGGCATCTGCTGGCGCAGGAGAATCACCTGGAGCAGGCCCTTGGCAGTGACTGGCTGGCCTGTTTGCAGCGTTCGAACCTCAAGGGCATAGTACTCTCTCCCCATGAGGCCCTGCGGGGACGCATGGGTGGTGACGCCTGGTGGCGACTGGGACAATCGCCTCTCTATCCCGATCTGTTGCTGGAAACCTGCCAGTCACTGTTCAACCAGCAGGCGAGCCAGTCGATGGGGATGGAGGGGGAGAAGCTCAGGGGGCGGGTGCTGGTGGCGGATGATCACCCCGTCAACCGGGCATTGCTGACGAGGCAGCTCGCTATCCTGGGGCTCGAATCCGAGGTGGTGGAAGATGGCGAAGAGGCGCTGCGCGCCTGGCAGGGGCAGGATTTCGCCCTGCTGCTGACCGACTGCCACATGCCGGTGATGGATGGCTATGCCCTTACGCGAGCCTTGCGGGATGCCGGGGACAGTGCTCCCATTATCGGGGTGACGGCCGATACCTCTGAGGAGGCGAGCCAGCAGATGCGTGATGCCGGCATGAACGACATGCTGTTCAAGCCCTACAGCCTGGATGCCCTGAGCCAGACCCTGGGACGCTGGTTGCCGACTCAGGAAGAACAGCTCGCCTCGGAGGCGCCCCGGCAAGCCAGGGTTCAGCTGCCAGGCATAAGCTGGTTGACCCTGTTTGGGGATGAGGCGGTGGCACGCAGCATGGCCAGCGAATACCTGGAAGCCAACGAGCAGGATGGCGAGGACATGAGGCTGGCGCTGGCCAGCCAGGATACCCAGGCGCTGGTGGAGACGGCACATCGCATCAAGGGGGCCGCGCGCATGGTAGGACAGCAGGCATTGGCAGAGGAGGCGGCCCGGCTGGAGGCGGCGGCCAGATTGAAACAACTGGACAAGCTCGATGACCTGGCCAGGGCGGTACAGGCATTGATGGACTCTATCAGAGGTGAAACGGGGTTATGGCTCGATGAATAGCGCACGGCATGAGTTGGCGATCATGGTGGTGGAGGATCACAACTTCCAGCGCAAGGCCCTGATGCACCAGATCCGCGGACTGGGCTACGGCAACCTGCTGGAGGCGCAGGACGGGGAGGAGGCGCTGGCACAGTGCCAGCACCACAGGGTCGACATCCTGTTCTGCGATCTGCGCATGCCGGGCATGGATGGCATGGCGCTGCTGCGCCGCCTCTCCCTTGGCGGGTTTCGCGGCGGCATCGTGCTGTGCAGCGCCCTGGAGGATGACGTGGTCGATGCCGTGCTGCGCATGAGCCGGGCCTATGGCCTGCAGGTGCTGGGGCGCATCGAGAAACCCGCGTCTCCCCAGCAGATCGCGCAGCTCATCGGTGCCTGGCGGCCCCAGCAGGTACGCAGCCAGGAGGAGGATGGTTATCACCTGACCCTGGATGAGCTGCGCCGGGCGCTGGATCAGGACCAGTTGCTGCCCTGGTATCAACCCAAGGTGGGTTTTCACAACGGGGAGTGGCTCGGCATGGAGGCGCTTGCCCGCTGGCAGCACCCCGAATATGGCCTCATCTCGCCGGCCCGTTTCATCCCGCTGGCGGAGCACAACGGGCTCATCGACCCGCTCACCGAGGTGATCATCGGCAAGGCGCTGCGGGACGGCCACCTGTGGAAGAAGACCGGGCTCTCCCTGAACCTGTCGATGAACCTCTCCACCACCTCCCTCATCGAGGGGGATCTGTGCAACACCCTGCTTAGCCACTGCCAGCGCTGGAGCATCAACCCCGAGCTCATCACCCTCGAAGTGACCGAGAGCGCCTTCGTCAAGGATCTCGGCAAGTCGCTGGAGGTGCTGACCCGCTTGCGGATGTACGGTTTTGGTCTCTCCATCGATGATTTCGGGACCGGCTACTCCTCCATGCAGCAGCTCGCCCTGCTCCCCTTTACCGAGTTGAAACTGGACAGATCCTTCGTGGATCGCTGCTATGAAGATCCCTCTCGCCTAGCCATCATCGAGTCCAGCATCGAGCTGGCTCGCAAGTTGGGCTTGAAATCGGTGGCCGAGGGGGTCGAAGATGAGGCGACCTGGCAATTGCTGGCGAAGCTGGGGTGCGATCAATGCCAGGGCTTCTTCTCCGCCCGTCCCATGCCCCGCGAGGAGCTGATGGGATGGCATCAGGGTTGGCAGGCTCGTTTGCCCGCGCTCATCAGACGCTAATCCCGGGCAGGATGCCCGACGAATTCCAAGGATGGCCATGAAAATATCAAGCAAGTTGTTGTTGAGCTTCTGTTTTATCAACCTGCTCATCATTCTCTCCTCCGCCCTTGTCTATCATCAGCTCGGCCGGATCGAAGGCTCGCAAGATGCCTTGCTGGCCCAGGCCCTGCCCGCCCTGCAGCGGGACGAGGCGAGCCAGAAAGCCCTGATTGCCACCGTTTCATCCCTGCGGGCCTATCTCATCCTCGGCAAGGATCCGGCACAGGGTGATCGCATCAAGCAGGAGTGGGAAGAGGCCTGGCACGCCATCGAGCGCCAGCGTTTCACTCCCGACCTGACCCGGGCACTCAAGGATTTCAAGGGGGCACAGTCACAGGTGTGGGCCCTGGCTCACACCGAAGAGAACCTGCCCGCCCACACCCTGATGCTGCTGGAGGCCGGCCCCCTGGCGGAGTCGGCCCTCGATCAGTTGCAGTCTTTTGCCAATGAAGAGGTGGCGACGCCCCAGGCGACGTTGCCCGGTGACAGGCGCCTGCTGCTCAAGCAGGTGGGGGATGCCTACAACAGCCTGGGCAATGCGCTCTCCGCTCTGCGGGATTTCCTCATCTCGGGGGAGAAGGAGTACCTGGACAAGTATCGGGACTACTACCAGTTCCACCAGCAGCGGGTGGCCGAGCTGAAACAGCAAGAGGCCAACTTCACCGAGGCACAAAAGGGGCTCTGGACGCTCTTTGAAGAGATGTCAGCCCCCTTTGCAGAGCTGGTCGGTCAGGTGATCGAGAAGCGCCAGGCCCCGGACTGGGACAGGGCCAACCACCTGATGGCTACCGAGATAGAGCCCGCCCTGACCCGGCTGGCGGATCAGCTGGCGACCCAGGTGACCCATACCCGTGCCGAGGTGGACAAGATGGCGGGGGAGATGGCGGCCGCCAGTCAGACCATTCACCGCACCCTGCTGCTGGCCACCACCAGCGTCATCCTGCTGGGCACCCTGGTGGCCCTGCTGTTCAGCCGACGCCTGACCCGGGACATCGCCAGCCTGGTGAAACGGGCGGGCCTGGTGGCCGATGGCCGCCTCCCCGTCACCCCCTTGCCCGTGCTTCGTCAGGATGAGCTGGGAGGGCTCACGGGCTCCATCAACCGGATGTCGGCACAGTTGCGCGAGCTGGTGGGGGAGATCCAGGGGGCGGTCGGTCAGGTGGAAGGGGCTGGCCGCGAGGTGGGCCAGACCACCAATGCCATCGTGGATGATCTGGCAAGCCAGAATCAGCGGCTCGATGCGGTGGCAGCCGCCATCGAGCAGATGTCGGTCAGTACCCGGGATGTGGCGGGCAACATTGCGGACGCGGCGGGAGCGGCTCGCCAGACCGAGCAACAGGCAAGGGAGGGGGAGCAGGCCCTCGCCCGCATGGGGACCACCATGGCGCAGATTGGTGCCATGATTGCCCAGGCAAACCAGGCGATGACGCAGCTCAGCAGCCAGAGCGAGCAAGTGGGGAGGGTCACCGAAGTGATCGCCACCATCGCCGAGCAGACCAATCTGCTGGCACTCAATGCGGCCATCGAGGCGGCGCGGGCCGGTGAGCAGGGACGGGGATTTGCCGTGGTGGCCGATGAAGTGAGGCAGTTGGCCAGCCGCACCAGCGCATCGACCATGGAGATCAACCAGACCATTGCCAGCATCCAGCAGCAGACCCGGGAGACCGCGGATACCGTGGGCAGCGGCACCCTGCTGGTGGAGCAGGGGCGCGGCGCCGTGGCCTCGGTGACCGAGACTCTGGAGTCGATGGCGACGCTGGTGCAGGATCTCAGCGGCCAGCTTGCCGCCATCGCCACCGCCACCGAGCAGCAGTCAAGGGCGGCGCAGGAGGTGGCGGGCACGGTGGAGGAGATTGCCGGGCTCAGCCATCAGTCCAGCGAGCATGGCCAGCAGGGGGAGCAGATCGCCGCCCGCCTGACCCGGGAGACCGGGAGACTGACATCGGCCATCAGCCGCTTCGAACTGGATGCCTGACGCAAGTGAGAGAAAAACGGGGCAGACCTCTGGGTCTGCCCCGTTTTTTTCGGCCCGAAAACTTGGTGGTGGAAGGATGCACGCCGCAGGTGCGGTCCTGACCGTTCGGAAGCTGGGGGATGGTGTCTTGTGTACTGCCCTGTGGCTCTTTCTGCCGGCAGGACGGGTCACTCCAGGCGGCGGAAGGCCTGGTTTTCGAAGCTGCTGCAGGTCTCCTGGTTGAGCAGGTTGACCAGCAGGATGGCCCGCTTTTCGCCATCCGGTTCCAGATAGATGGCTTCAAACCCGGCGAGGGGGCCGGATTCGATAAGTACCTTGTCTCCCTGGGTCGGCAGGCGGGCATAGCTGGCGCGCGCCTCGTCGCTGTCGTCCCGGCTCATGAGCCGGTAGATCAGCTGGCTGCTGACTGGGGTCCACTCCTTGCCGAAGTGGATGATGCGACTGATGCCCCGGGTCGATTTCAGGGTGACCGGGGTGACCTCTTCCAGATCCACGTAGATGAAGAGATAGTTGGGGAACATGGGCTCGCGCTGGGGCACGCGCTTGCCTCGCCGCAGTTTTTCAATCTCGACCATGGGGTAATAGGATTCAACGCCCTGGGCTGCCAGATGGGCGCGGGCGCGGGCCTCTTCCTTGGGTTTGCAGTAGGCCAGATACCATTTCTTCATTGTTGTTCTGTTTTTCGTGTTGCCGTGCTTGTGGCTATGATAACGGGGGTAAAAAAAAAGGCCACGCTTGACGTGGCCTTTTTTCCAGAGTGAGTGATTACCAACCTTTCACCAGACCGCCCTTGAACAGCTCGGTCCCCTTCTTGAAGACCTCGTCGGTCTGGAAGGACTGGACGAACTCCTTGACCTTCTCGTCGTCCTTGTTGTTCTCGCGAGCAACGATCAGGTTGACGTAGGGGGACTCCTTGTCTTCGACAAACAGGCCGTTCTCGGTCGGGGTCAGACCAATCTGACCGGCGAAGGTGTTGTTGATGATGGCCAGATCCACGTCTTCCAGGGAGCGCGGCAGTTGTGCGGCTTCCAGCTCGACGATCTTGAAGTTGCGCGGGTTGCTGGCGATGTCCAGTACGGTCGCTTCCAGACCGGCACCCTCTTTCAGCGTCAGCAGGCCCTGCTTCTCCAGCAGGATCAGGGAACGACCCAGGTTGGTCGGATCGTTCGGCACCGCGATCTGGGCACCGTCTTTCAGCTCGGACAGGGCCTTGACCTTCTTGGAGTAACCGGCGATCGGGTAGACGAAGGTGTTGCCGACCGGCACCAGCTTGAAGCCGCGATCACGGATCTGGGCATCCAGGTAGGGCTTGTGCTGGAAGGCGTTGACGTCGACGCTGCCGTCGTTCAGGGCCACGTTCGGGGTGACGTAGTCGGAGAAGGTGACCACTTCGACGGTCAGGCCGTATTTTTCCTTGGCCACCTTGGCCGCGGTCTCAACCAGCTCGGTCTCGGGACCGGCGATGGCGCCCACCTTCAGGGTCTTGTTCTCTTCCTTCTGGCCGCAGCCGACCAGTACCAGGGTTGCCAGCAGCGCAGCTGCTGCGGATTTGATGCCCAATTTCATAAAAACCTCCTGTCAGAAATCGACGATTAACGATGATCACATTGTTTGACCAGGCGCTCACCCGCGCTCTGGATGAGTTGAACCAGCACCACCAGAATGACCACGGTGACCAGCATGACGGTGGGATCGAAACGCTGGTAGCCGTAGCGAATACCCACATCACCGAGACCACCGCCTCCGATGGCACCTGCCATGGCGGAGTAGTTCACCAGGGTGACGAGGGTGATGATGACGCTGTTGAGGATCCCCGGCAGGGCCTCGGGCAGCAGCACCTTGGCGATGATTTGCAGGGGTTTGGCCCCCATGGCCTTGGCCGCTTCCAGCAGGCCGTCAGGCACCTCCATCAGGGCCCCTTCCACCAGGCGGGCGATGAAGGGAATGCAGCCCACGGTCAGCGGCACGATGGCGGCGATGGTGCCGATGCTGGTGCCGACGATGAAGCGGGTCAACGGAATGATGGCGACCAGCAGAATGATGAAGGGCACCGAGCGACCGACGTTGACGATGACGCCCAGGACCTTGTTGAGCAGCGGATTTGCCAGGATCTGGCCCGCCTTGGTCACGTGCAGCGCAACGCCGAGCGGCAGGCCGAGCAGGCAGCCGAACAGGGCGGAGGCAAACACCATGATGAGGGTGTCGCCCAGAGCCGAAATCAGCAGATTAATCATTGCTTCGGACATAACCCATTACCTCCAGCTGAATGTGGTTGTCGATGAGGAACTGCTGGGTGGCCTCGCACTGGGCCTCGTCCCCGAACAGTTCCGCCAGCAGGAAGCCGAACTTGACGCCACCGGCGTATTCGATGTCTGCGCTCAGGATGCTGATGTCGATGTTGAAACGGCGGCTCGCCTCGGAAATCAGCGGCGAATCCACCGTGGTCCCGGTAAAGCCGAGCTTCACCAGGGGATAGCTGCCGGGCACCCGGTCGCTACTCATCCGATCCTGATACTCCTGGGGCACTTCCAGGTGGATGGTGGAGTGGATGAAATCCCGGGCCAGCTGGGTCTTGGCATTGCTGAAGAACCAGGCCACTTCCCCCTGCTCGATGAGACGGCCGTCGCTGATGATGGCCACTTCGTCGCAGATCCCCTTCACCACGTCCATTTCGTGGGTGATGAGCAGTATGGTGAGCCCCAGCTTGACGTTGATCTCCTTGAGCAGGGTCAGGATCGAGCGTGTGGTCTGGGGGTCGAGGGCCGAGGTGGCCTCGTCGCACAGCAGGACCTTGGGAGCCGGTGCCAGGGCACGGGCGATGGCGACGCGCTGCTTCTGGCCGCCGGAGAGCTCGGACGGATAAGCGTGGGCACGGGCTTCCAGCCCGACCAGGGCCAGCAGTTCGCTGACCCGGCTCTGGATCTTGTCCTTGCTCCAGCCCGCCAGTTCCAGCGGGAAGGCGATGTTGGCGGAGACGGTGCGAGAGGCCAGCAGGTTGAAGTGCTGGAAGATCATGCCGATCTGGCGGCGAGCCTGAGTCAGATCCCGCTCGCTCAGGGCGACCAGGTCCTGGCCATCGACGATGACCTGCCCCTCGGTGGGGCGCTCCAGCAGGTTGACGCAGCGGATGAGGGTACTCTTGCCGGCACCGGAGGCACCGATCACCCCGAAGATCTTGCCTTGGGGCACATGCAGGCTCACGTCACGCAGGGCGTGCACGGCATCACTGCCTTTACCGTAGACTTTGTTGAGACCGATCAACTTAATCATGGATTCTTCCGTGCTAACAGCCTTAAAGCACAGGGCGCTACAGGCGGGTAAATTGGGCAGAGGTTTCACTGGGTAGCTCTGTCATCATGGAGGATGATGCTAAGATGTCCGGATGGCTGTGTCAACGCATGTTTTTACGTCTAGACGTCTAAAAAATGGATAAGGATTCCCGCCATTTGACTATGGTGTGGAGGTATAACCACCAGCATCAATATTAGATTCCGATTTGATGACTCTAGTCCGAATATAAGCTGGTAAATATATTTTATGTCGTCGATTTGATGTCTCCCCTTCGGACAAGATGCCCGGTCGTCCGGGCAGCATCGCTGCCGGTTTCCCCTTCCTCCTGCCGTCTCTTTTTCTGTTTTCTTTTCCATCTCCTTGATGCAGAACAATAAATGACCAGTTCGTGGCCGTGTCGACATGCCAGCTCCCTATACTGGCTGCAGGTGGATGCCAGGAGGGAGGCGAGATGCGATTCCAACAGATCAAGGACCTGATGCTCTATCTCGAGGAGCTTCATCATCGGCAAGGGCACATTTACGGGCGCCAGATCCCCCGGGTGGATGCTGAGCGCAGCAGAATGTTGCTGGCCTATCTGCAAGGGCGGGAGGATGCCGCGGCGGCTCATCTGCACGATTATCGCGAGCAGATGGGCAGCGCGGTGAAGGAGACCTGGCTGGATCAGGGGTTTGGCGAGGATCTGCTGGCCGAGGGGGATCGTCTGGCGCTGCCCGCCACAACCCAGCCCGCGGAGATAGTGGCCCTGGTGTCACGCCAGGAGGAGAGGCTCATCGGCGAGCTGGAACGTCTGGCCCGGGAGTGCCCCACGCCCGATACGGCGGCGCTGCTGAAAGCCCTGGCCTCCATGGCCCAATCCCGCCTGACCCGCCTGGTACACGGTGTTCATCGCCTCGACGATCTCTGAGCCCGGATGGGAGAGACCCGGCACGGGCCGGGTCTTCTGATGTTGCTGGCGGTCAGCCCCCTTGCCGGGCCGCGCCATAGAGGGCGGCGCCTATGATGCCGGCCTGGTTGAGGTTCGCGGCCGCCACCAGGGGAGCCCGGGTCTCAATCTTGTCGATGAACTTGTCGAGCTTGGCGGCGCTGCCGCCCCCCAGGATGAAGAGATCGGGGGAGAACAGAAACTCCAGGCGAGCCAGGTATTTGTTGAAACGTTTGCCCCAGCGGCCCCAGGAAAGATCCTCGCGCTTGCGCACCGCATCGGAGCAATAGTGTTCGGCCACCATGCCTTCCAGCATCAGGTGGCCCAGCTCGGTATTGGGCAGCAACTGGCCATTGACGAAGACGGCGGTACCGATGCCGGTGCCGACGGTGATGAGAATGATGACCCCCTGGCGATCCTGCCCGGTGCCAAAGCGCATCTCCGCCAGACCGGCCGCATCGGCGTCGTTCAGGACATGGCAGGGCAGGCCGGTCACATCGGCAAACAGGTGGGCTGCATCGGTCTCAATCCAGCTCTTGTCGATGTTGGAGGCATTCTTGGCGATGCCGTTGTGGATGGTGGCGGGAAAACCGCACCCCACGGGACCCTTCCATTGGAAGTGCTCGACCAGCGCCTTGAGGGTGTGTGCCACGGCGGCCGGGGTTGCCGGTTGCGGTGTGGCGATGCGGTGGCGTTCGCCAATCAGCTCCCCGGTTTCGGTGTCGACCAGGCAGCCCTTGATCCCGGACCCCCCAATATCTACTCCCAGCATCTGCATCAGAATCTTCCTTTTATTGTGCCGATGTTCAATGGTCGGCAGAGCATGAAAAAATGGCTGCGATCCGGCAAGTGCCAGATCACTTATGCGTGATCCGGCAGACCTTTTTCGATGCAGCGGATCAGCAATCGCGTCTTTTTATTCTCTTCCTGCTGACGCCTGGCCAGGGTCGCCAGCGCCCACTCGATATGCTCGGCCACCATGGGCGCCGCCTCAGGCAGCGCCTGTTCCAGGGCGGCCAGGACCTCGCTGCTGGCCGGTCCGTTGCCAAGGGCCACCGCCAGGTTGCGGCGCCAGCGCTGATAGCCGATGCGGCGGATGGGGCTGCCTTCCGTGTGCTTGAGAAATTCGGCCTCGCTCCAGCCCCACAAGGTCAAGAGGGGCGGGCGGTGCAGATTGGGGCGCGGGCTGAAGTCGGGCTCCGGGCTGGCATCGGCATAGCGGTTCCAGGGGCAGATGAGCTGGCAGTCGTCACAGCCATAGATGCGATTGCCCATGAGCGGCCTGAACTCCTCGGGAATGGGGCCGTCATTCTCGATGGTGAGATAGGATATGCAGCGCCGTCCGTCTACCACATAGGGGGCGATGATGGCACCGGTGGGGCAGATATTGATGCAGGCCACGCACTTGCCACACAGCTCCTTCTCCACCGGGGTATCCACGGGCAGCGGCAGGGCGATGAGCAATTCTCCCAGAAAGAAGAAGGAGCCGGCGGACTCGTTGATCAGCAGCGAGTGCTTTCCCACCCAGCCAAGGCCCGCCTTGGCCGCTAGCGGCCTTTCCAGAATAGGGGCCGAGTCGACGAAGGGGCGCCACTCGCCCAGGGTTTGTCCCGCCGCCTGCAACAGGGTTTCGCACCGCAGCTCGATGCGCTCCCCCAACTGTTTGAGCCGATTGCGCAGCACCTTGTGGTAGTCGCGGCCGAGGGCATAGCGGCTGATGTAGCCGAGGGTGGGATTGCGCAGGGTGGCGGCAAAGCCCGCCTCGAACGGGAGGTAGTTCATCCGCACCGAGATGACCCGCAAGGTGCCCGGCAACAGCTCGTGGGGGCGGGCCCTCATCATGCCGTGGCGCGCCATGTAGTCCATGGTCCCGTGATAACCGGCATCCAGCCAGGCCTGCAACCTTGGCTCTTCCAGGGTGAGGTCGGTGTCGGCGATGCCGACCTGGTCAAATCCTAGCTCCCTTGCCCAGAGCTTGATATCGTGGGCCAGTTGCGCAAGTTCGGCAGCCGTCATGCAGCATCCCCCCTCTGCCTGCAGGAGTGTGGCAGGCGCAGGGCGGCAATATGGCGTGCCAGTTGCCGGGTCATGGGATGATGAAACGTGGGGGCCGTCATGGTAGAGGTGTTCGGGGACGCTATCCGCAAAAATGAGTGGGAGAGTCTAGCACAACCCCTGTGGCGGGCCGAGCAGATCCGCAGCATGGAACGGCGCTGGGCCGAGCAGGAGGGGTTGCCCCTCTATGTGCTGATGGAGCGGGCCGGGAGTGCGCTGTGCAACTATGCCTGTCACCACTGGCCCGACAGCCGCCAGTGGTGGATCTTCGTCGGCCCTGGCAACAACGGCGGTGACGGCTACGTGCTGGCCCGCCTTGCCCGGCGCATCGGCCTCGAGCCTTTGGTGATTGCCGCCCGGGCTCCCGGCCTGCTGAGGGGAGATGCCAGGCGGGCTGCCGAAGAGTGGCTCGCATCGGGGGGGAGCGTGACCATGGCCGAGGATCTGCTGCCCGCCACGCTGCCGCCGCCGGATCTGGTCATAGACGCACTGCTCGGTACCGGTGTCCAGCTTCCCCTCTCCTCGTCAATGACAAAGATCGTCGCAACAATCAATGGCTTGAACGCGCCCGTGCTGGCGGTGGATCTCCCCTCCGGTCTCCATGCCGACACCGGCCGCGCCATGGGCGCACTGGTGCGTGCCACCCGCACCCTCACTTTCATCGGTATCAAGCAGGGTATGCTCACCGCCGACGGGGTAGACGGAGTCGGCCACCTCGACCGGGATCTCCTGGGAGTGACGCCGGGGGAGGAACGGGTTCCCGCTGCCGAGCGGATCGATTATCCCAGCCTCAAGGGGTTGCTGACCCCGCGCAGGCGCTCGGCTCACAAGGGACACAGCGGCAAGGTACTGCTGACGGGGGGGAACCTCGGCATGCAGGGGGCCATCCTGCTGGCGGGTCAGGCCTGTCTGCGGGCGGGGGCGGGATTGGTACGCCTGCGCCAGCACCCGGATTTCCCGGCGGCCAGCCTGGTTCAACCCGAGCTGATGGGATGCCCGGCGGACATGGATGAAGGATGGGCATCGGTGCAGGTACTGGGCCCCGGGCTCGGTCAGGATGAGTGGGGCCGGGCCCGGTTCGAACAGGGCATCGGAGCCGCCGTGCCACTGGTATTGGATGCCGATGGATTGAATTGGCTGGCGCAGGCCCCCCGTCATCAGGATAATTGGGTGCTCACGCCCCACCCCGGGGAGGCGGCTCGCCTGCTGGGCTGCACCATCGCCGAGGTCGAGGGGGACAGGTTTGCGGCCGTCTCGCGGCTGCAACAGCGCTACGGTGGCGTGGTGCTGCTCAAGGGGGCGGGGTCGCTCATCTGCGACGGCAGGCGCATTTCCCTGTGCGACGAGGGCAACCCCGGCATGGCCAGTGGCGGCATGGGTGACCTCTTGTCTGGTATAATCGCCGCCCTTCTGGCTCAGGGCTGGTCTGCGGGCATGGCCACCCGACTCGGGGCCGTGATCCACGCAGAGGCCGCCGATCTGGCCGCTGCCGAGGGTGAGAGGGGCATGCTGGCATCGGATCTGCTGCCCTGGATCCGTCGTCTGGTCAATCCGACACAGTAACAAGTAACAAGAAGAACATGGCAAAAACCTTGATGATGACACTGCCGGACGAGGCAGCAACAGTGGCGCTGGGTGGCCGTCTGGCAAAGGCGTGCCAACAGGCCACCACGGTATTTCTGCACGGTGCCCTCGGGGCCGGCAAAACCACCCTGACCCGAGGCTGGGTGCAGGGACTGGGTCATGAGGGCAAGGTCAAGAGTCCGACCTATACCCTGGTGGAGCCCTATGAGCTTGCCCAGTGGCAGGTCTATCACTTCGATCTCTATCGACTGGCGGACCCGGAAGAGCTGGAGTTCATGGGCATTCGCGACTATTTCGCCGCCGATACCCTCTGCCTGGTGGAGTGGCCAGAGAAGGGCGACGGCTGGCTGCCAGCCCCGGATCTCGAGATCACCCTGAGTTATGCAAACGAGCAGCGCGAGGTGCAGATTGATGCCCGCACTGCTATCGGCGAAGCCATTCTGGAACGGTTGTCATCTCAGTGCGCGTGATCCTTGTTTTTGTTCTCTCCCTGATGGCATTGCCCACCTGGGCCAATCAGCTCAAGAGTGTGCGGGTGTGGCCATCACCGGACAACACCCGGGTGGTGCTCGACATGAGCAGCGCCCCCAATTTCAACTACTTCACCCTGACCGGTCCGAACCGTCTGGTCATCGACCTGAAAGGGGCGAGCAACGCCACCAACCTGGCCGGCATCGAGAACAAGAGCGAGCTGGTGCGCAAGATCCGCGAGAGCACGCCGCTGGAGAAGGGCGGCCTGCGACTGGTGCTGGATCTCGGCTCTGCCATCAAGCCGGTGGTCTTCCCGCTGGCGCCGGCAGGCCCCTATGGCCACCGTCTTGTGATCGATCTTCCCTATGAAGAGAAGGGGAGCGCTGCGGCGCAGCCCGCTCCCGTCGGGGGGCACGGCAAGGCCATCGTCATCGCCATCGATCCTGGTCACGGCGGGGAAGACCCGGGCTCCATCGGCCCGCGCCGCACCTACGAGAAGCGGGTGACCCTGGCGGTCTCCCAGAAGCTGGCGGCCCTCATCGACCGGGAGCCCGGCATGCGCGCCGTGCTGACCCGCCGTGGCGACTACTTCGTCGATCTCAACAAACGCTCCGAGATTGCCCGCAAGGCCAAGGCAGACCTGCTGGTGTCGGTGCATGCCGACAGCTTCCACAACTCGACTCCTCGCGGCGCCTCCGTCTGGGTGCTGTCGACCAACCGCGCCAACCGCGAGATGGGTAGCTGGCTCGAGAAGCAGGAGAAGCAGGGGGAGCTCCTGGGGGGCGTTGGCAAGGTATTGGCCGAGTCTGATCCCAACCCCTATCTGGCGCAGACCTTCCTGGATCTCTCCATGGACAAGTCGCGGGCTGAAGGCTATGACGTCAGCCGCCAGATCCTGCGCTCGCTCGGCCGGGTGGCCAGATTGCACAAGAAGGCGCCGGAACATGCGAGTCTGGCGGTGCTGAAGGCGCCGGACATCCCCTCGGTACTGGTGGAAACCGGCTTTATCTCGAACCACGCCGAGGAGAAGCTGCTGGCCACCGCCAGCTATCAGGATCAGCTGGCCCGGGCCATCTTCGAGGGGATCCGCAACTATTACCGCAGCCATCCGACCAAGGGGCCCATGCTCACCGGCAAGGGCCAGGTTGCCGCCCCGCCGCGTCAGGCGCCTGCCAGCAAGCCGGTCGCCGTCAGCAAGCCGGTTGCCCAGCCAACGCAGCAGGTCGTGACCAACCGGATGCCGGCGAGCGAGCCCTATCGCGTTGGTGAGGGCGGCGCCCCGGTCAGCAGCGTCGGCAGCGCCTCCGGTGCCGGCGTGATCAAACCTTACAAGGTCGCAGCCCAGGAGCCGAGTGCGCCGGTAGCCAGCGTGCAGAGCAACGACAAGTCCAACATGATCCGCCACGTGGTCACCCGTGGCCAGAGTCTCTCCCGTCTCGCCGAGAAACACGGGGTGAGTCAGGCGCGACTGGTGGAGATCAACAAGCTCAAGTCACGGGACATCCAGATAGGGCAGGTGCTCTATATTCCGCGAAAATAGCGCGGGCTGAAGAACGCCGCTCTTCTCTGCCGATGGCAGGGAGGGGCGGTGAGCGTTGATGGCGCCAGGTCCACCTCTTCCCCTTTTTCATCTGCAGGAGCAAGCGATGCCAATCCGTATATTGCCGCCGATTCTGGCCAACCAGATTGCTGCCGGTGAGGTCGTGGAGCGGCCCTCCTCCGTGGTGAAGGAATTGGTGGAAAACAGCCTGGATGCGGGGGCTGACCGGGTCGAGATCGACATCGACAAGGGAGGCGCCAAGCTTATCCGCATTCGTGACAACGGCTGCGGTGTCGCCAGGGATGAGCTGGTGCTGGCGCTGTCGCGCCACGCCACCTCCAAGGTGGCGACCCTGGACGATCTGGAAGGGATCAACAGCCTGGGCTTTCGCGGGGAGGCGCTCGCCTCCATCAGCTCCGTCTCCCGCCTCACCTTCACCTCCCGTACGGCAGAGCAGAGCGAGGCCTGGCAGGCCCAGGCGGAAGGGCGTGAGATGAGCGTCACCGTCAAGCCGGCAGCCCACCCGGTGGGCACCACGGTGGAGGTGGTGGATCTCTTCTTCAACACCCCGGCGCGGCGCAAGTTCATGCGCAGCGAAAAGACCGAATTTGCCCACATCGACGAACTGGTGCGCCGCATCGCGCTCTCCCGCTTCGACGCTACCCTGATCCTGCGCCACAACGGCAAGGTGGTGCGCCAGTACAAGGCGGCCAACACGGTGGCGGAGCAGGAGCGTCGCCTCGCCGCCGTCTGCGGCTCCCCCTTCATGCACCATGCCCTGGCGGTATCGAGCGAACACAGCGACGTGCGGTTGTGGGGCTGGCTGGCCACCCCGGCAGGAGCCAGGCCGCAGAACGACCTGCAATACACCTATGTCAATGGCCGCATGATGCGGGACAAGCTCATCAATCACGCCATTCGCCAGGCCTATGACGAGCTGCTGCCCGCCGATCGCTTCGCGGCCTATGTGCTCTATATCGAGCTGGATCCCCGCCAGGTGGATGTCAACGTCCATCCGGCCAAGCACGAAGTGCGTTTCCATCAGGCGCGTCTCATCCACGATTTCATCTTCCAGGCGCTGTTTACCGCACTGCGCCAGGACGGGGCAGGGAGCGCCACCGATGCCCCCCTGGCCGAGACCCAGGTCGAGCTGCCGGGCAGCCCGGAGATCACCTATCCGGGTCAGGCGCCGCGCACCGAGTGGTACGGTGCCGAACACGGCTATCGGGCTCCTGCCCCTGCGCGAGATGGCGACGGCGTGCGGGAAGGCGGTGGTGGCAGGGGAGGACACTACCAGCCTCCCGAGCCCCCGAGCCGGGCCGCCATGCGAGGCATGGGCGCCTTGCTCACCACCCTGCCCGAGGTGGCGATGCCGGCATCCCGGCCCGGAGCCGAGAACGACGCCGTCGAGACGCCTGCCCGAACGGGGGAGTGGCGTGCCCTAAGCCTGGTCGAGCAGGCCTATCTGCTGATGGAGCGTCAGGGGCAGTTGGCGCTGCTCTCCCTGGTGCGTGCCGAGCGTCTGTTGTTGCGCCACTGGCTGCTGGATGCCTGGGGCCAGGGGCTGGCGGCCCAGCCTCTGTTGTTGCCGGTCTCCTTCAAGCTGCCGAAAAACCTGGTCGCCCTGGTGGAGGAGCGGGAACGTCTGCTCAAACGCATGGGGCTGGAGTTGAAAAGCGGGGGACGCGACACCATGATCCTGACTCGGGTGCCTGCCCTGCTGCGCCAGACCGATCTGGCACGCCTCTTACCCGAATTGTTGCAGCTGGTCGAGAGCGGATCTGACAGTGATGCCGATGCGCAGGCTGGAGTACTATGCCAGTGGTTGGTGGAACAAGGCATAAGTGCCGAAAAAATATACGATTTTGCCACTGCCACCCGGTTGTTGACGGAACTTGTTGCCGATTTCAGTGACCAACTGGCAGACGTTCGCATGGTGCGTCCGTTGCCGCTGGCGAACGTGCTGGCCGAGTTTGCCGATGGCAACTGACGGCGTCTCGTCGTCTGTTGCATCCATATGACCAGTTTTATGCCGGTTCGCCCGTGAAGGGGCGGCCGAAGGGAGTGTTTAACGTGGCTGACTTGCCGACTGCAATTTTTCTGATGGGGCCGACGGCCTCCGGCAAGACGGATCTCGCCATTGAACTGTGCCAGGCCCTGCCCTGCGACATCATCAGCGTGGACTCCGCGCTCATCTATCGCGGCATGGACATAGGCACCGCCAAGCCGACGCCAGCCGAGCTGGCGCAGGCCCCGCACCGGCTGATCGACATCCTGGATCCCGCCATGAGCTATTCGGCGGCGGATTTTTGCAAGGATGCCCTGCGGGAGATGAAAGAGATCGCCGACCGTGGCCGCATTCCGCTGCTGGTGGGCGGCACCATGCTCTATTTCAAGGCGCTGCTGGAGGGGCTTTCTCCGCTGCCTTCCGCCGATCCGGCCATTCGGGCCGGCATCGAGGAAGAGGCTGCCCGCCTCGGCTGGCAGGCGCTCCATGACGAACTGGTGCGCATCGACCCGGTGGCCGGTGCCCGCATCCACCCCAACGATCCCCAGCGCCTGTGCCGGGCGCTCGAGGTTTACCGCATCAGCGGCAAGACCCTCACCGAGTTGACCCAGGTACAGGGAGAGGGGCTGCCCTACCGGGCGCTGCAGTTTGCCATCGCGCCGAGGGATCGGGCCGTGCTGCACCAGCGCATCGAGCAGCGGTTTGACAAGATGCTAGGCAGCGGCTTCGAGCAGGAGGTCAGGGCGCTTTACGAGCGGGGGGATCTCACCCCGGATCTTCCCTCCATTCGCTGCGTGGGATACCGCCAAATGTGGGACTACCTGGCGGGGGAAGTGGAGTATGATGAGATGCGTTATCGCGGCATTGTTGCCACCCGCCAGTTGGCCAAGCGTCAGATGACCTGGTTGCGCGGTTGGCCTGATGTGACCTGGTTGGAATCTGGTGAGTCTGGCAATCTGGCCAGGGTCGTCGCCCAAGCTGGTCCGGCTTGACACTCCTGTATAATCAGGTTGTTATATTGAATATCCGGTGTTTAAAAACAACAAACTATAAGGAAAAGAAAGATGGCTAAGGGGCAATCTCTCCAAGACCCGTTTTTGAATGCGCTGCGCCGTGAGCGTATTCCTGTTTCTATCTATTTGGTGAACGGCATCAAACTGCAGGGTCAGATCGAATCGTTTGACCAGTTTGTCATTCTGCTGAAGAACACCGTGAGCCAGATGGTCTACAAGCACGCCATTTCCACCGTGGTGCCGGCCCGTGCCGTCAACCATCACCAGCACGCCCCGGGCGCCGCCGGTGAAGAGCAGGGTGAAGCCGAGGCGTGATATCCTGCGGCGAGTTCACTCGCCAACTCAGATCCATCATGATACCTGTCAAGGAGCAAGCGCTTGTTTGACCGTTACGAAGCTGGTGAACAGGCCGTTCTGGTACATGTCAACTTCAGCGATGAGGGCGAGCGGGAGGATCTGGACGAGCTCAAGATGCTGGTGAGCTCGGCCGGGGTCAATGCACTGGGGGTGATCACCACCAGTCGCAGCGCACCCAGCGCCAAATTTTTTGTCGGCAGCGGCAAGGCGGAAGAGATCGCGTCCCAGGTCCAGATGCTGGACGCCGATGTGGTCATCTTCAACCATGCCCTGACCCCCGCCCAGGAGCGCAACCTGGAGCGTCTGTTCCAGTGCCGGGTCGTGGACAGGACTGGTCTTATCCTCGATATCTTCGCCCAGCGCGCCCGCACTCACGAAGGCAAGTTGCAGGTCGAACTGGCCCAGTTGCGCCATCTTTCCACTCGTCTGGTGCGAGGCTGGACCCACCTTGAGCGACAAAAGGGGGGGATCGGTCTGCGCGGCCCGGGTGAAACCCAGCTTGAAACCGACCGACGCCTGCTGCGTGAGCGCATCAAGGCCATTTTGCGCCGCCTCGACAAGGTGGCCAAGCAGCGGGAGCAGGGGCGCCGTGCCCGCAACCGCAACGAAGTGCCGACCGTTTCTCTGGTGGGGTATACCAACGCCGGAAAATCCACTTTGTTCAACCAACTTACAGATGCCAGCGTGTATGCTGCCGACCAATTGTTCGCAACCCTGGACCCCACCCTGCGCAAATTGGTGATCCAGGATGTGGGTGATGTGATCCTGGCGGATACAGTTGGATTTATTCGGCACTTGCCCCATGATCTGGTCGCGGCCTTCAAGGCGACCCTGCAGGAGACTCGCGAAGCGGACCTGCTGCTGCATGTGGTGGACTGCGCCGATGAACAGATGCAGGAGAATATCGAGTCGGTCCAGCGTGTGCTGGCCGAGATCGAGGCGGATGACCGTCCCCAACTGATGATCTGCAACAAGATCGACAAGCTGGGGGATCGTCCGGCTGGTCTTGAACGGGATGAGGCTGGACGACCGGTGCGAGTCTGGTTGTCGGCCCAGACTGGCGAGGGCAGTGAATACCTGTTCCAGGCACTGACCGAACTGCTGGCCGGCTCCATGGTGCATCACACCCTGCAACTGCCCCCTTCCGCCGCCAGACTGCGCAGTGCGCTCTATCGGCTGAAAGGTATCGAGCAGGAAGGTTTCAGCGAGGAGGGGGACTTTGTGCTGGAAGTTCGCCTGCAACTGGCTGACTGGAACCGCCTCATGAAACAAGAAGGTGAGAGTTTACAACGCTTTATCAGGCATTGATGGGTCGATGAACATAACTGGTTTGCTGACTTCATCGCCCCTCTGTTGCCCGATAGAGATGATATCCATCCGCATGTATTAATGGAGACGCTGATGGCTTGGAATGAGCCTGGTAACAATGGCAAAGACCGTGACCCCTGGGGGAACAACGGCAAGAATCAGGGCCCCCCTGATCTGGACGAGATGCTTCGCAAGGTGAGCCGTCGTTTTGGCGGTCTGCTCGGTGGTGGCAAATCCGGTGGTGGTGACGTCGGCAAGTTCGGCCTCTCCATCGCGCTGGTGGTGGCCGTGGTGGTGTGGGTCGTCAGCGGCTTCTATACCATTCGCGAAGCCGAGCGGGGCGTGGTGCTGCGTTTTGGCGAATACTCCCACAACGTGGATCCCGGTCTGCGCTGGAAACCGACCTTCATCGACCGGGTGATCCCGGTGGACGTGGAGTCTGTCCGTTCCCTGCCGGCGTCCGGTTTCATGCTGACCCAGGATGAGAACGTGGTGCGGGTCGAGATGGACGTGCAGTATCGTGTGGTCGATCCCGAGCAGTACCTGTTCAGCGTGACCAACGCCGACGAGAGCCTGAGCCAGGCCACCGACAGCGCCCTGCGCTACGTGGTGGGTCACACCCGGATGGACGATGTGCTGACCACGGGTCGTGAGAAGGTGCGTCAGGAAACCTGGCAGGTGATCGACAGCATCATCGAGCCCTATCAGATGGGTCTGCAGATCGTGGACGTCAACTTCCTGCCGGCGCGTCCGCCGGAAGAGGTGAAGGATGCGTTTGATGACGCCATCTCCGCCCAGGAAGATGAGCAGCGTTTCATCCGTGAAGCGGAAGCCTATGCCCGTGAAGTGGAGCCCAAGGCTCGTGGCCAGGTCAAACGTCTGGAGCAGGAGGCCGAAGCCTACAAGTCCCAGATCGTGTTGAAGGCCAAGGGTGAAGTCGCTCGCTTCAACGAGCTGCTGCCCCAGTATCAGGCCGCCCCCGAGCTGACCCGTGATCGTATCTACCTCGAAACCATGGAAGAGCTCTATCAGCAGGCCAACAAGGTGGTGGTCGACATGCCGGCTGGCAACAACAGCATGATCTACCTGCCGCTCGACAAGCTTTCTGGCAAGGCGAATGCCGTGCAACCGGCACGTCCTGCGGGCACCCCGGCAGTCGAGGCGGCCCAGCCGTCCAACGAAGGGGCCAACTCCACTCCGACCCCGCTGCGTGGCGGTGATCGTTTCAGCACAGGGAGAAACTGATAGATGAAAAAGCTAGCTATTGGTGTCATCGCTGTGGCCGCCATGGTCTGTTTCTCTTCCATCTTCATCGTCGATGAGGGACAGAAGGGGATCGTGGTGCAGTTTGGCAAGGTGAAACGGGTCGACTCCGGTGAACCACGCCTGTACGAGCCGGGCCTGCACTTCAAGGTGCCGCTCATCGACCAGGTACGCAAGATGGATGCCCGCATCCAGACCCTGGAAGGCCAGGCGGATCGCTTCGTTACGTCCGAGAAGAAGGACCTCATTATCGACTCCTACGTGAAGTGGAAGATCGAGGACTTCTCCAAGTACTACCTGGCGACCGGCGGTGGCAACAAGATCCAGGCCGAAGACCTGCTCAAACGCAAGATCAACAACGGTCTGCGTTCCGAGATCGGTAACCGCACCATCAAGGACATCGTCTCCGGCGAGCGCAGTACCGTGATGGAAGATGCCCTGATGAAGATGGCGCGCTCCTCCGAGCTCGGCATCAAGGTGGTGGATGTGCGCATCAAGCAGATCAACCTGCCGGTGGAAGTCTCCAGCTCCATCTATCAGCGGATGCGGGCTGAGCGGACCGCTGTCGCCCGTGAACACCGTTCACAGGGCCGCGAGCAGGCCGAGATACTGCGCGCCGACATCGACCGCAAGGTGACCGTGATGATCGCGGATGCCGAGAGCAACGCACGCCAGCTGCGCGGTGAAGGGGATGCCGAGGCCGCCAGGATCTACGCCGACAGCTACAAGAAGGACCCCGAGTTCTTCAGCTTCGTGCGCAGCATGGAGGCCTATCGCAAGAGCTTCGCCGGTGGCAACGACCTCATGGTGCTGAAGCCGGACAGCGAGTTCTTCCGCTACCTCAAGTCGCCGCACGGTGACAAGCAGTAAACACGTGTTGATATGACCCAAGGGCCTGATGATTCAGGCCCTTTTGTTTGCCAGCCACAGACCGGCAGGGGATAAGGAGAGGTGATGCTGACATCCATGTTGATGGGGCTGGGGTTGCTGTTGCTGTTCGAGGGGTTGGGACCGCTGCTGATGCCGCGCGCCTGGCAACAGATGCTGCGGCTGCTGAGCGAGCAGCCCACCGAGCAGCTGCGCCGCATCGGCGGCTGTCTGGTGGTGGCCGGGGCCGTTATTCTGTGGGCGCTGGCGCGATAGAGGATGGTGATGAGTGAGCCAGACTGTGTTTTCCGGACAATAAAAAAGAGGCCAAAGGGCCTCTTTTTTATTTCCGGCTGAGCATCAGGCGCTGCGCTGTACCGCCATGTGGGCCAGGGTCTCCAGCGCTTGCTTGTGCCGGGAGTCCGGCAGGATGGCGAGAGCGGCGATGGCCTTGTCAGCCTCTTCCCGAGCTCGCTGGCGGGAGTATTCGAGAGCTCCGGTGCGATCCAGGATGCCCAGAATACGCTCCAGGTGATCCATCCCGTTGCGGTGCTCGATGGCATCGCGCACCAGTTGACGCTCTTCCGGGGTACCTGCCTCCATGGCGCGCAACAGCGGCAGGGTCGGCTTGCCTTCGGCCAGATCGTCACCCACGTTCTTGCCCATCTCCTCGCTCTGGGAGCAGTAGTCCATCACGTCGTCGATGATCTGGAAGGCGGTACCCAGGTACTTGCCGTAGTCGGTCATGGCCTGCTCGACGGGCTGGGGCTGATGGGTCAGCACGGCGGCGAGTCGGGTCGCGGCTTCAAACAGCTTGGCGGTCTTGCAGTAGATGACCGTCATGTAGCTCTCTTCCGTGGTATCCGGATCGTTGCAGTTCATCAGCTGCAGCACTTCTCCTTCGGCGATGGTGTTGGTGGCATCGGAGAGTATCTCCATCACCTTCAGGTTGGAGAGTTCGCTCATCATCTGGAAGGAGCGGCTGTAGAGGTAGTCACCCACCAGGACGCTGGCGGCGTTGCCAAACAGGGCGTTGGCGGTTTCCCGGCCGCGGCGCAGGTCGGATTCGTCGACCACGTCGTCGTGCAGCAGGGTAGAGGTGTGAATGAACTCGATGATGGCGGCCAGTTTCAGGTGATCTTCACCCTCATAGCCCAGTGCGCGTGCGGCCATCACGGTCAGCATGGGGCGCATCCGTTTTCCGCCTGCACTGACAATATAGAAACCCAGCTGGTTGATCAGGCTGACATCGGACTGGAGTCTCGCCAGGATCAGTTCATTGACCGCCGTCATGTCGGCGGCACAGAGCGCACGGATAGTCTGTTGGTCCATAAGTCTCGTAACGTGACGGCAGCATTTACTGCGTTTTTAGCAATGGCGGGGATTCTACACGATTTCACAATGGGTTACAGTTAGGCGTTTATTCACGGGGGCAGATATGCGCACAAAATAAACTTTTTGCTAAATTGGCCTTGCCTCGGCAAATCGTTCTGCGTAGAATGCCCGCCCATTGTTATAGGTTTTTGTGCGTGTCTGGCCTTGAGCAAAAGACACGCCTTTACGGAGTTAATCAAATGTACGCGGTATTCCAAAGCGGCGGAAAACAACACCGTGTGGCCGAAGGTCAAATCGTTCGTCTGGAAAAGCTGAACGTTGAGACTGGCGCTACCATCGACTTCAACGAAGTGCTGATGGTTGCTGCAGGCGACACTTTCAAAGTAGGTGCTCCTTTCGTTGAAGGTGGCAAGGTTGTGGCTGAAGTTGTGGCTCACGGCCGTGGCGAGAAAGTGACTATCGTCAAGTTCCGTCGTCGTAAGCACCACCGTAAGCAAGCGGGCCACCGTCAGTGGTTCACTGAAGTCAAAATCACTGGCATCAGCGCTTAATTAGAGGAGTCCGATAGATGGCACACAAAAAAGCTGGCGGTTCATCCCGCAACGGTCGCGATTCTGAAGCTAAACGCCTGGGCGTGAAGCGTTTCGGCGGCGAAACAGTTCTGGCTGGCAGCATCATCGTTCGTCAGCGCGGCACCAAGTTCCACGCTGGTGAGAACGTTGGTCTGGGCAAGGACCACACTCTGTTCGCTACCGCGAACGGTAAAGTGCAGTTCGAAGTTAAAGGTCCGCAGAATCGTAAGTACGTCAGCATCGTTGCTGAGTAATTACGGACCGCAAGGATCCGAAGCCCCGCCAACCTGGCGGGGCTTTTGTTTTTCTGATGAGTTTGACGAAAAAACGGCACGCGGATGAGCCGGCGCTGACAGCCCTCATCGGCCAGATGCGCCTCGCCCGAAGGGGCCCGTATCACTATAATTGCGTATCGGTTTTTCGAATTAAGGTGACGGTTACCTATGAAGTTTGTTGATGAAGTCCAGATTCGAGTCGATGCCGGTGACGGTGGTAACGGTTGTGTGAGCTTCCGCCGCGAGAAGTACATCCCGAACGGCGGCCCGGACGGCGGTGACGGCGGTGATGGTGGCGACGTGTATCTGGTGGCCGATGAAAACCTGAACACCCTGATCGACTACCGTTTCGAGCGCTTCCACGCCGCCGAGCGTGGCGAGAACGGCCAGAGTGCCAACTGTACCGGTCGTCGCGGCAAGGACAAGATCCTGCGCGTGCCGGTGGGAACCCGTGCCACCGATGAAGACACCGGCGAACTGCTGGGGGATTTGACCAGTCACGATCAGAAGCTGCTGGTTGCCAAGGGCGGCTTCCACGGCCTTGGCAACACCCGCTTCAAGAGCTCGGTCAACCGGGCGCCGCGCCAGAAGAGCAACGGCACCCCGGGTGAAGTGCGTACCCTGAGGCTGGAGCTGCTGCTGCTGGCGGATGTCGGCATGCTGGGTCTGCCCAACGCAGGCAAGTCCACCTTCATTCGCGCCGTTTCTGCGGCCCGTCCGAAAGTGGCAGACTACCCCTTCACCACCCTGGTACCGAACCTGGGTGTGGTACGCGGTGAAAACTCCCGCTCCTTCGTCATTGCCGACATTCCTGGCCTCATCGAAGGGGCTGCCGAGGGTGCAGGCCTGGGGATCCGCTTCCTCAAGCACCTGGAGCGTTGCCGCGTCCTGATCCACCTGGTGGATATCTGCCCGGTGGATGGCTCCGATCCTGCCGAGAACGCCGTGACCATCGTCCGGGAGCTGGAAAAATACAGTCCCGAGCTGGCGGGCAAGCCGCGCTGGCTGGTGTTCAACAAGATGGACCTGATCCTGGAAGAAGAGGCTCAGGAAGTGATGGACAGAGTCAAGGCCGCCCTCAACCACGAAGGTCCGGTCTACGCCATCACCGCCATCAGCAAGGAAGGCACCAAGAAGGTGTGCTACGACATCCTGGATCTGCTGGACACCATGCCCCGTCAGCTGGCGGAGGATGCCAGAGACGCCATCGAGAAGGTGGAGTTCAAGTGGGACGACTACCACAAGAACCAGCTTGCCAAGGCGGAAGCCGATGCCCTGGCGGCGTCCAAGGCCTTCGATGATGGCCTGGACGATGACGACTGGGACGATGAGGACGACGACGGCGTCGAAGTCATTTACGTTCGCGATTGAGCATCATGTTCGTGACAAGACCGGAGCCAGACAGGCTCTGGTTTTTTTATGGGAGGATCGACGGGATCACCCTATAGATATATTTTTCATGTCTCTTATTGCCTGACAGTGGCTGCGGATTATACTGCGCACCTGAATGTAACCTGTATGAAACATTATGCTAACCATTCAAATTGAATCGATATGCATGACTGTTTTGGTTTGTTCTTATGGATGGTTCTCCTGATAAAATATTTATGCTTGAAATGATCAATTAACGGCTTGTTTGTGCAGTTTTTTGGGTTATTCTTGCGCCCGTTTTCCGGGCGAGGGCATGAGTATGCAGGCGGCCCGGCTGAAGGAAAAGTCACATTTAAGGCTGTTTATATGTTGGAAAAGACCCTGGAAGCACCGGCAATCCGTACTCGCCGCAACGTGCTGATGTTTTTGATCCCGTCACTGATCGGGATCCTGCTGTTCATGACCCCGGTCATCTATGACGGCAATGTCACCATTCCCGTCGCCGTGCTGGCGAAGCTGGTTCAAACGGTGTTTGCCGATCATCTGGTGGCCATGGTCAGCGCCATCATCACCACCACCATGCTGATGACCCTGATCGCCTGGCTGTTCAAACCGGCGATCCTGGTAAAACGCCCCTTCCTCAACAGCCTGTTCAACGTCTCCCCCTTCTGGGCGTGCGTGCGGGTGCTGGGCGGGGTCTTCGTGCTGTTGACCTTCTTTGAAGCCGGTCCCGAGGTGCTGCGCTCAGGGTCGACCGGCGGCCTGGTGCTGCATGATCTGCTGCCGGTACTGTTCTCCGTCTTCATCTTTGCGGGCCTGCTGCTGCCCTTGCTGCTGGATTTTGGTCTGCTGGAGTTTGTCGGTACCATGATGACCCGCATCATGCGTCCGGTGTTCCGTCTGCCGGGTCGTTCTGCGGTGGACTGCTTCGCCTCCTGGCTCGGTGATGGCAGCGTCGGGATCCTGCTGACCAGCAAGCAGTATGAGGGCAAGTTCTATACCCAGCGGGAAGCGGCCGTCATCGGTACCACCTTCTCCGCCGTCTCCATCACCTTCTGTCTGGTGGTGATCTCCCAGGTGAAGCTGGAGCACATGTTCGTCCCCTTCTACCTGACCGTCTGCCTGGCCGGTGTGGTGGCCGCCATCGTGGTACCGCGCCTGCCGCCGCTCTCCTGGAAGAAGGATGTCTACAGCGACGGTACTCCCCTGTGCCGCAAGCAGGAGGCCATCCCCCATCAGCACAGCGTGCTGAGCTACGGCTACCATCGTGCCCTGACCAAGGCCGACAGCATGACGGATCTCGGCGCCGTGGCGCGTGAAGGGGTGAAAAACGCCCTGGACATGGTGTTTGGCGTGCTGCCGGTGGTGATGGCCGTCGGGACCTGTGCCCTGATGCTGGCGGAGCACACCCCGGTGTTCAACTGGCTGGGAGCGCCCTTCGTGCCTTTGCTCGAGCTGCTGCAATTGCCGGAGGCGGAAGCCGCTTCCAAGACCATCATGGTGGGCTTCGCCGACATGTTCATCCCGGCGGTGCTGGCCTCCACTATCGAGAGCGACATCACCCGCTTCGTGATCGCCGCCATGTCGGTCACCCAGCTCATCTACATGTCGGAAGTGGGCGCTCTGTTGCTGGGCAGCAAGATCCCGGTCAAGTTGTGGGAGCTGTTCGTCATCTTCCTGCTGCGCACCCTGGTCACCCTGCCGGTGATTGCCGGTGTGGCGCACCTGCTGTTCTAAGGGGCGAAGTGGAACGAAAAACGGTCAACCCGGGTTGACCGTTTTTTTAGGTTCTTCGCGGGATCTTGGGGAAGTGGAAGTTGACAGACAGGGTGCTGGTAAACTGGCTGTCTCCAAACACACCAC